>CAJOPO010000511.1 GCA_905236315.1 uncultured Treponema sp. | reverse complement strand
GATTTACCACAAGAATTGATAGCGCAAAAACCTTCTGGTGTACGCGGAGATGACCGTCTTATGCTTTTAAATAAGGCTAATGGAGATGTTTCTCATTATAAAATGGATGACTTGCCTGATTTGGTGCAAGAAGGCACTATTATGGTTTTTAATAATAGCAAGGTAAGGAGAAGCCGCTGCTATGGTATAAAAACTTCATCTGGTAGAGAGCAAGAGTTTATGTTTCTTAATCCCATGCCTAACTTAGAGAATGGCTTATCTAATAGGTCTGTTTGGAACTGTATGGTAAAAGGGGCAAAAAAAGTAAAAGCGGGTAATAGATATAGATTTTCTGACGGTAGCGAAGGGGTAATCTTAAGCGGGGGAGAAGGAAGCGAGTTTAGAAATATTCAATTTGAGTTTACTATTACAGAAGAGTGGTTTGAAAAGAACGGTCATATTCCCCTTCCTCCATATATCCGAAGAGAAGATACTGAAGCGGATAGCGAGCGTTATCAAACTATTTATGCAAAGGAAACTGGCAGTGCAGCCTGTCCTACGGCGGGGTTGCATTTTACAGAACCTGTGCTGGACCGTCTAAAAAGTAAAGGAGTAGATTTACTGTGGCTCACCTTGCATGTAGGCTTAGGAACATTTTTACCTGTTCGTTCAGAAAATATAGAAGACCATAAAATGCACGAAGAGTTTTATACTATTCCTGTAGATGTTGCTGATAAAATAAATATTGCTAAAAAAGAAAAACGCCCAATCCTTGCTGTTGGTACTACTAGTGTGAGAACTTTAGAAAGTGCTGCCCTAGAAGATGGAAGCGTAAAGAGTGGTTCCTCTAGTACCCATATATTTATGTATCCTGGATATAAATTTAAGGTTGTTGACCAAATGTTTACAAACTTTCACACTCCAGAATCCACACTGATTATGCTTGTAAGTGCATTTGCGGGGCAAAAAAATATAATGAATGCTTACAATATAGCCGTTGCAGAAAAATATAGATTTTTTTCGTATGGGGATGCTATGCTTATAAAGTAGGTTCTGTTAAATCTATAAAGGAAAAGCGCAATAAGTTAAGAAATTGTGCTTTTAATACAGGATTTACTTTTGCTTCTCCTATTTTAGAATCATATTCTATGCTTGCTTTTTCTATAAAGGCCGAAAGTTGCTTTTGCTTTATCGGGAGTTTTATACCGCTTAAATGTTGATTTATTATATCGCGCAAATTAAAAGATAGCGGACCTGCAAATGTTATTCTAAGGTCTGTTAAAATATCTTTTTGCGTATCTGCTAGAAACACAAAAGAGGCACTGGTATCTGTTATATTGTTTGAAGGACCAACCCTACGGAATATTGATATTTCCCAATCTGTGAGGGGTACTTTTATTTTTGTTAAAATTGTATCTTTAGGTAGCTGTGTAAATTGAGAAAAAGGTATTTGGGTAATTCCTGTCTTATTTGTATTTTTTACGGTTTTTATTTCTAACATTGCTCCTAAGGCTAAAAGTGGTGCCCACAATGTTTGTTTGTACTCATTTTCAGAAAGACTTGCACAAATGTTTCCGCCTATAGTTGCAATGTTCCTTATAGATGTAGTTCCTATTGTTTCTATTGCGTCATATAATACTGTAGGAACATTTGCTCGTCCTAAACTTAATATGTACGAAAGCGTAACTCCTGGTCCAAATTCTATATAGCGTTCTTTCTTTTCTGTTTGAGAAAGTTCTTGCACCTTTCTGATTGTTAGAGAGTTTTCTGGTAAAGTGTATTTTTGGGTACAACCGCCGAATACTTGCAGATTTGCAATATTTCGTATATGGTCGCATACTGTAGAAAGCGTTACGTCATCTGTAAATACTGTAGCTTCATTTGCCATAGGATATTCTCCAAATTATATTTGTGCTTTTTGCAATGCACGCATTATTCCTTCTGTAAGTGTTTCTTTGTCTGTGCAGCAACAATCTAAATCTTTTATAGCATTATTAACTTGCTTTATATCTGCATGTGGAAAATATTTCATAAGATAGTAAGTGGTAAATATTTTGCCTGCATTACAGTAGCCACATAATTGAATTCCAGTTTCCGAAAAAGCCTTTATGATTTTATCATAATACTGAGCATAATTTATATTTTCTTCGGTTCCATAGGTGTTGTTTTCATTAGTATTTGTGCTAGCATTTTCTTTGCTACTTGATGTATCAGAGGATTTACATATCTTAAAATATTCTAATGTAACTATATTACAGTTGTTTACCATTCCAACTGGTAATATGCAACTCGGAACAGGCTTATCGTCTAATAAAACCATGCAGTTTCCACAAAAACCTTTTTCGCAGCCACATTTTACGCTTAAAAGTTTTTTATCATTTAAGGAGCGTAGCACTTTTAAGAGGCTTTCAGAAGGATTCACTTTTAAAAGTGTGGTATTACCGTTTAAATTAATCGTTAATGTCATTTTCTCCCTCTTTGTCTTCTTGTTCGCTTTGAACTTCTTGCTGTTTTTGTTCTTCTAAGATAGCGGCTTCTACTTGTCGTTTACGTTCTTGAATCATAGCTTTTTCATTAAGTAAATTAAATAAGCTGTCGGTTTTTAGGGGAACATAATTAACTGTGCAGTCTATAGCTTGCGATAGGGCTTGGGTATAAGCGGCAGGTATTACATTATAAACTAGCGCACCTAATTGAGTAGGACTTTCTTCTGAATCTACAAAAGAGATTTGTAAATTTTCGTATTGTACGGTATCGTGTTCAACTAACACAGATAATATTTTTTGAATGGCAAGTTTTATAGCACGTTCTGCTGCTTGCTTATTTAATATTTTCCCTGCATGGAGCACTATATGTATATTACGAATAGAGTCCTTAAAAGTGCATGGGTCTATTTCCACCTCGATATATGCTACTACAAGAGAGGAACTGTGAAAGGGCTTGCCAGAAAAGCTTTCAGAGTTCCATTGTCGTTTTGCGCTATGACTTGCAGATTTGCTTACCGTAAAAGGAGGTTTTTCTGTTGACATTCTTTTTTTGATTAGAAGACAACATTTTGTTAAGACATCAGTCATAACGTTTATATTTGAATAAACATTTTCGGGTAAGAGAGGTTCTTTGTCATTTTGAAAAGTAGAATTAAAGTTTACGTTTAATTGTGGTTTTTCTAACAAAGAAGCTGCTAAAGATGTCCATACTTGTTTTATGCGTTCGGAAGTAACTGGGCAGTGTATAGTTATTTTATTTTCTGCTTCTAAAGTTATTTCCATTGATTGTCCACGAACATCAAAAATCTCTGAACCATAATAACAAGAGCCTTCAAATGCACTTGCTAATCCAACTCCTCTAATTGGTGTTGTAAGGGTTGGGTCTAATAGAATGCCTCTTTGAAAGTTTAAAGATGATATTCTGTCAAAACTATATGCTATAAATTTTCTATCAAATGAACGAGATGTATTTATAATATTTAAAAGCTCATTATAATGACTAAAATCTATGCTAAATGGCATATTTGAATTTTTTTGATTCGTAGCCACATTTAAAAGGCGTATATCTATTGGTGTCATTACATTTGTTTGTATAACGCCATCTTCGGTTTTTGTCCTTTCGTTATATAATTTGCACAGTTCATTTATTTGATTTTCTACAGCAAAAAATGCAGCGGAATCTACTTGTTCTAAGTCCATAGAAGAAGGCGGTGTAGGAGATGTGTATGCTGCAGCATGTATACTTATATTTTGGGGATTGTAGCAACCGCAGGACGCTATAACAAGTCTGTCTATTATTTCTTGAGCAAAAGGATTTTCTGCTCCTGCGTCATAATCTACATTCACTTGCATTGCTGTTATGCACCCATCTTTATCAGCTGCTGTTTTATGAACAATGGTTATATTTCTCATGCAGTCAATGTAAGTTTTTTGCTCTGTACTACTATACATCATTTTTACAGGATGACCTGTGAGGACTGCAGCGAGTGCAACTTGTGAAGCGATAATGGAATTGTACCATATACTATTAGAAGTATGATTATGGCAAGTTGTTTTTTTTATATCTATATTTTCAGGTTTTATACTTAGTGCCTTAGATAGTATTTTTCTTAAATTGCTAGGCCATTGCGTTGGAGTATATACAGTAAGCACTCCGTTTTTATATTCGCATAAGGCCCCATTAGGTTCTTGATTGTATCTTGGTTGCAAAGAAAATGACCATGAGTTTTGAACTACATATTCTGCACTTTCAAAAGCTTTTTCTACATCGCCTTTTTCTATTATTCGTTCTGCAAGTTTTATAGGAACTTCTTCATAAAAACTTGCAGCATCTTCTGCCTCATGAAGTTGCTCTTCGGTTGCGTTAAAAACTTTAGTTTGCTGGGTAGTATCTGCCTTTTCTGAAGAATATGTTAAATAGTCTTCTAAAGTTTTTTTATCAAAAGAAAATTCTAATTCTTTTTGATATTCTTGAAGAAGTTTTTCATCCTTTCCAACAAGTATACCTATTGGTTCCCCTAGGTAAGATATTTTATCATCAGCAAATATATGTAACGAATTTGATTGTATATCGATGTAGTTTTTGCCAGGTACATCTTTTGCTCTGTATAGCATAAAATCTTCATTAGGTTTGGGATGCACACAAGATATGATAACACCATGCTTAATAGGGCTTCTTATTGTAACTGCGTATAACGAATCTTTTACATCTATATCGCTATAAAAAATCTCTTGTACAGAAAGTTTTCTTATTGCATTATTATTTTCTTTATGAGAAGTTTTCTTTTGTTTACCGCTTTTTTCTTCATCAGACATGGTATTTTTTGCCTATGCTTATTATGCTTTGAATAACGTAATCTTGCATTTCTTCTGTCATATCTGGCCAAAGAGGAATTGATATAGTTCTTCTAAATTGACTATCTGCATTTGGATAATTCTCTGCCACAAAGTCTGGATATAATTCTTTCCAATAAGTAAAATAAAAAAGTGGAATAAAATGCATACTTATTCCTACGCCTGAATCTTGTAATTCTTTTGCAAACGTATCTCTATCGCAATTTAGCTTTTCTAAATTTAGTCTTAATAAATATAGGTGCCAACAGTTTCCTTGTGATGTAGGGGGAAGTGTTATAAAATCTAAATTTGCAAAAGCATTATTGTATTTTTCTACATGCTTCTTTCTTTTAGAATCAAAAATATCAGCTTGTTTTAGCTGTTCACGCCCTAAGGTAGCTAATATATCTGGTAAATTAAATTTATATCCTGGAGCTATAATATCATACATCCAACTTGCTTTAGGGGACGTATATCTATCCCATGTATTGCGGTCCATTCCATGCATACGCATTGTAGTTATACGATGAGCTAAATCTTTGTCCTTTGTTGTTACCATTCCGCCCTCGCCTGTTGTAATGGTTTTAGTTACATAAAAAGAAAAAACTCCTATATCACCTATAGCACCTGCAAAACCAAGTGGAGTAGGACAAGGGAAAGAGTGTGCACAATCTTCTATTACTTTTACATTATATCTCTTTGCTAAATCCATTATCTCTTGCATGTTGCATACATTACCTGCTATATGAACTGGAACAATGGCAACTACATTTTTGCCTTTATCGCTTTTTAGAATTCTTTCTATAGATTTAGGGTCTATAGAATATGAATCTTTTTCTATATCTGCAAAGTATACATCCGCTCCTAAATGTCGAGCAGATGTAGCGGTTGAAACAAATGTGTATGGAGTAGTGATTACGGCTTTTCCTTTACATACACCACAAGCTTCCATTGCAAGAATCATACCGCTAGTGTTACTATTTACCGCTAGTGCATAGGGAACCTTTATTTTTTCTGCAAATTCTTTTTCAAATGCTAGTGCCTCTTTTCCTGTTGTTAGCCAACCTGAACGCAATACATTTAATACAGCTTCTTCTTCTGCGCTACCTAAAGAAGCTTTAAAAAAAGGTACCTTTAACTTATTTTTTTCTTCCATAACTATAATACCACCTTTACTGAAGTAGCCATATCTATACGATTATCTTGAGAATAAAACTCATCTAACGTGGGAACAAATTTTCTAAGCAAGTCTATTAACAGCGTTCTATTCCTATATGCGCCTGCTTTTTGCTCTGTATAAAAACAGATTGGAAACAGTTCTTTTAAAAGAGCGTCTAAATCAAAATTAGGATTTTGCGCTGTAAGAGTTAATATTTTTTTATATTCCGTAGGTGTAGGGTTTTCTTCTTTTAGCCATAAGGGTTCAAACAATCTTTCCCCTCTTCTTGTGCCTATAAAAGAAATATCCATATCTTTATATGGTTCAAAGCCACTAAATCTTATGATTTGTTCTGCTAATTCAAGTATTTTTATAGGCTCGCCCATATCAAGAAGGGAGGCTTGTTTTTTTTT
>CAJOPO010000510.1 GCA_905236315.1 uncultured Treponema sp. | reverse complement strand
TGAATATTGTACGTACTGCATTATTATGCGGTTTTACAAGAAATGCCGTATTTACCGCCATTGGTGGAGGGGTTATATGCGATATGACAGCCTTTGCCGCTTCAATATTCAAGCGCGGAGTTGATGTAGAATTTGTTCCCACAACTTTATTAGCAATGGTAGATGCCGCCATTGGTGGTAAGTCAGGTTGTGATTTTGAAGGCTACAAGAATATGATAGGTTCCTTTTGGCCTGCAAAGCATTTATATGTATGGAGCGACTTTGTTCTCTCCCTTCCAGAATTAGAATATAAATCAGGTCTTGCAGAAGCATTAAAAACCGCCTTACTCTTTTCTGAAAATCTATGGAATGTTTTTACAAAAGAAAATAATAAAATTATGAAAAGAGATGCCATTATTTTATCTCAAATCATAAAAGAATGTGTAATAGCAAAAGCCAAAATAGTTCAAGAAGATTTTAGAGAAAGAGGTAACAGGGCTTTTTTAAATCTTGGACACACCTTTGGTCATGCCCTAGAATCACTTGCAGGTTTAGGCCTTATAACACATGGAGAAGCTGTTGCATGGGGCATAGGTAGAGCTACTGATTTAAGCCTAAATTTGAATATGTGTAATATTGAATATGCAGATAATGTAAAATCAACACTTTCTTTATATAACTATGATATGAATCCCTGTCCAAAAGTTTTGCAATCCAAATATAAACAAGCTGAAATTGCTGTGGAAGATATGATAAAAACAATGAAAACTGACAAAAAAAATATTACTTTAGATAGCATACGACTCATCTTGCAAACAGCAATATGTCAAACACAAATAAAAGAAATATCTGATAATAAGATTGCAGAAGTATTAAAATGAACATAAACCATTACTTTGATTGGGCAGCAACCGCCCCTGCTGATAAAGACATTTTAGAACACTCTCTTTCCTTTTCTCTAGCTCACTGGGCAAATCCTTCTAGTTTACATAATGCAGGCTTAGACGCAAGAACAGCTTTAGAAGAAACACGTTCAAACATAGCTTCAATACTAAGCGTAAAAAAAGAACACATTTTTTTTACCTCAGGTGGAACAGAAAGCGACCACATACCTCTGCTATCTTTACTTACACGCCCACAAAAAGGAAGCATTATTCTAAGTTCTATAGAACATTCTGCACTAGCAGAAATGTCAAAGTCTATTCAATTATGCGGTTGGAACGTAATAAGCGTTAAACCAGAAAAAAATGGAATAATTAATCCTGATAATATAATAAAAAACATACAACCCGACACTGCATTTGTTAGTGTTATGGCTGTAAACAATGAAACTGGAGCCATTCAACCCATATATGATATTGCAGATAAATTAGTAGAATACGGTAAGAAAGGTAGAAAACCTTTTTTTCATATAGACTGTGTGCAAGCTATAGGAAAAACCCCTATAGATTTATCATATAAGGGCATAGATTCAGCCTCTGCAAGCGCACACAAAATAGGAGCGGCACGAGGAATTGGCTTATTATACCTTGCAAGAGAGATAACTCCATTTCTTTTAGGTGGTGGGCAAGAAAAACATATTAGAAGTGGAACAGAAAATTTATTTGGGGCTAAATCCTTAGAACTAGCGTTAAAGAAGTATTTTATTACAAAAGATAATACACAAGCATGGCAGAGATATAAAAAACAGCAAGAATTAACAGAAAACTTTGTAAACGCCCTAAAAGAGATACCCATTTGTACTATCATACCAAAAGAAAGAAACCAAGAAAATTATTCTCCATGGATAGTGCAAGCTGCATTTAAAGGTATACCAGGACAGGTTATGCAGCGAGCATTAAACGAAAAAGGTTTTTATATTTCTACAGGAAGTGCATGTTCCTCAGGCAGACACTCTCGTCCTGTATTAGATAGCATGGGTATAAGCAAGGAAGAAAAAGAGAGTTCTGTAAGGTTTAGTTTTGGCACATTAACAACAGAACAAGATATGAAAGATTTATTAGAAACTCTCAAAGTTGTAATTGGTGAATTATAAAATGGAACATACAAGAAGCATAATTATAATAACTGGAGCCTCTAGTGGATTAGGGGTATGTTTTGCTAAACAGATTTCTCAAACAGAAAAAGTTGATGAGTTATGGCTCATTGCTCGTAGGGAAAACTTATTAAATGAAGTAAAAAGTGATATAGAGCCAAAAAGTCTTATCCCATCTATAAAGGTTTTTCCTATAGACTTAGAAGGTCAACAAGGCGCAATAAATGTAAAGAATATAATAGAAGAAGAAGTAAAAACAAATGGAAAACTAAACATCTCCGTCCTTATAAATAATGCAGGATTTGGCACCTATGGAGAATTTGCTAATACAGATGTTTATAGGCAAATGCAAATGGTAGACTTAAACTGCACTTCACTAACAGGAATAACAGGATTCGCTCTTCCCTATATGGAAAAAGGAGCTAGAATTATTAATACAGCCAGTCTTGCTTCTTTTATGCCCTTAGGCAACTTTGCAGTATATGGAGCATCAAAGGCTTATGTATTAAATTTTACAGTAGCATTAGCTGCAGAACTAAAGGATAAGGGAATAAAAGTAACTGCACTATGTCCAGGACCTGTGAGTACAAACTTTGCAAATGTAGCAAGCAAGGGTGCTAGAAAAGAAGTAAAACACGGACTTTCTCCAGAAAAAACAGTTGCCCATTGTCTAAAGTGTTCCAAAAAAGGAAAACTTTATTCACTATGGGCATTTAAATGGAAGTTCAAAGCAAGCGCAAGTCGCTTCGTAGGTCGCTATATAGGCGCATGGTTTACATATAAATTCTGCAAGCGTCCTAGCAATTAAACTTTCTTCTGTGCTAATCTATGCTTATTCTTCCTCGCTTTCTATATCACTTTCTTCAATGCTTTCATTCCTATGTATATTAGTAGGAAGAGCTATAGAAGTAGATTCCACTAAACTCTCTGCATATTCCTCTTCACTCTCTTCATCAAGAGTAAAATCTAATAAGAACTGATTTACCGCTCCTTCTACGGCCTCTGGATATAAATCACATAAGGCAACCTTATCCC
>CAJOPO010000509.1 GCA_905236315.1 uncultured Treponema sp. | reverse complement strand
TTGTAAGTCGCGCTATTATAGCGACTTACAACTCGCAGGAACCTCGAAAAACTTTCTGAAAGGGAGTTTTTCGAGGTTCCCTTTAGTGAATGAGTTTTGTATAAAACTTGTTACAAAATGTATGCAAATGAACCAATGACCGACGTGTATACATCGGTATGACTGACGTGTACATGTCGGTGTGTGTGACGTGTACACGTCACTATGCATCCCCCTTTGCACGTTGGTTCTTTCCCCCTCACGTGTTGGTATCTTTAATATGCATACGTTAATACTTAGAATCTAATGGGTAAAGATTTGGAAACAAATAAAACACAAGCGATAGATGACAATAGACTAATGTTTTTTGCCTCTTTGTGTTTATTTTTTTCTGCAATAGAATATGCCATCCCCAAGCCCATACCTTTCTTACGACTAGGCATAGCAAATCTACCCATTTTGCTTAGCCTCTATGTAATGCGCCCTAAACAAACCATAGAATTAATAGCATTAAAAATCCTAGTTCAATCCTTTATAAGTGGCACCCTTTTTAGCTATATCTTTGTCTTTAGCCTTTCTGGAAGTTTTTTAGCAGGCTTTAGTATGCTATTTTTTTATCGCCTTTTTTACACTAAGGGCTGGATTTCTTGCATAGGAATATCGCTTGCAGGAGCTATGTTTAATGCCTTTTCGCAAGTAATGTGTTCCCACTTGCTTTTGTTTGGCTTTGCCACTCGCTTTATCTCTCCCCTACTCTTTACCTCTTCTGCCATTACAGGACTTTTAATGGGAGTATTTTCCCTTAATTTTATAAATAACTCTGAATGGTTTTCTTTATTACAAAAAAATGAATATATAAAAAAAGACATTACGCTTTCCGCCACAGAAACAAAGACGGATTCTAAAAACACGTTAATTTCCATAATAAAGTTTTTTATAGTCATAACTCTCTTAGTTGTATTTTTATTTATAAAATCTCTTTATATGCAGTGGGCTTTTGTTCTTTTGTTCTTTATCCTTGCCCTCCTTTCTCGTCATGGCAGAGTAAAAATCCTGCCCTCTCTTATGATTATCTTAAGCGTAACTCTTATGAGCCTATTTACTCCCTCAGGACTTATCCTGTTTTCCGTAGGTAAACTTAATATTACATTAGGGGCTTTACAGTACGGCCTAAAAAAAAGTGCTGTGCTTGTGGGAATGGTATTTGCTTCTCAATCTATTGTAAATAAAAACTTAAGCATTCCAGGTAAGGCGGGAAGATTTATTTCTGGCATATTTACAATAGCAGATTCCCTTATGGAGCAAAAAATTTCTATAAAAAAAGGCAATGTAATAAAAAGTTTAGACAGCGCACTTATAGAATTATGGAATAGATATGGAGAATAACTATCCAGAACAGATAAAAGACCTACCCATAACGCCTCACCTAGACAAGATATGCACTGCCCTAAAAGAATCTAAGTCGCATTTTTTAATTCTTACAGCTCAAACTGCAGCGGGAAAGTCCACAGCCCTTCCTTTAGCCTTATTAAAACACTTTAGAAAGAAAATCATAATGCTTGAACCACGCCGCCTTGCTACATTAAATGTGGCACAAAGGGTGGCTTCTTTATTGCGCGAAGATATAGGTCAAACATGTGGTTATATAATGCATTTAGAAAAATGCCTAACAGCAAAGACTCGTTTTACTGTTATGACAGAAGCAGTTCTTACAAGAACCTTGCAAAATGACCCCTCCTTAGAAGAGGTTTCTGTAGTAGTAATAGATGAGTTTCATGAACGCTCCATAAATGCAGACCTAGCCCTAGCCTTTTTAAAGGAAGCAATCACTTTACGTGATGATTTGTATATTATTGTAATGTCTGCAACTATGCAAACAGAACGATTAAGTGAATATTTAGACTTCTGCCCCATATATAGCGTTTCAGGTAGGCAGTTTGATGTGCAAGTGGAATACGCGGGCAACATAGAGATGTGGCAGGCCATAAAAAATGAGTTGTTGCAAAAGGATTTTAATTCCTTTGAAACGCAGGGGTCTATACTTGCATTTTTACCGGGCATAAAAGAGATAAGATACAATGCTCAAAAACTAAATGATTTACAAGAGCAAGGTCTTATTCCAAAGTGCAAAATACAAGTTTTGCATAGTTCCTTACCCCTTAGTGAGCAAAAGTCCATATTAAACCCAGAGAAAAATAGCAAAAGATGTGTGATATTAAGTTCTGCCATTGCAGAAACTTCTATAACCGTGCCTAATGTGAATGTTGTTATAGACAGTGGCTTGTGCCGTGTAAATGAATACAAAGCCGCTTTAGGAATGGAAAGCCTTGTTACAAAGTATGAATCTAATTTTAATGCTGAGCAGAGGAAAGGCAGAGCGGGTAGAACTTCTAACGGAAAGTGCATAAGACTGTGGAATATAAATGATGTGCGAGATACTTCCCCTACTCCAGAAATACTTAGAGCAGATTTAATGAATCTTGTACTTGAATGTGCAGAATGGGGAGATGTAGGACTAAATTCAATAGATTTCTTAGATAGACCCTTAAAATCTCTGTGGGAT
>CAJOPO010000508.1 GCA_905236315.1 uncultured Treponema sp. | reverse complement strand
CCTGCCATACAAGAGGCATGTACAAAGGTATTAGGCCGCAATTACAGAACGAGAGATGGTCTTAACTTTATAGAACGCTTACATAAAGAGTTTCCTCTTATAAAACTTTATATTATGAGCTATGGCTCTTTAATTTACACGCCTGGTGTAGAAAATTTTTGTAAAAAGGCTTCTAGCGTAGGTGTAACAGGCATGATTATTCCTGATTTACCCTTTGATAATGATGAAGGTCTTACAGAAAGTTGTCATAAATATGGAATGAAAAATATTCCTGTAGCAGCTCCTTCCATGTCTAAAGAACGTCTTTCAAAAATGGCAAATGCAGGCTTTCCCTATATATATGCAGCACTCCGCACTGGCATTACGGGAACTAACACAACCATAGACCAAAATACGCTCAACTTTATACAAGCGGTTTCTAGCGGGGGTAGCAAAGTATACGGTGGCTTTGGCATTTCCACAGGAAGTCAGGCTTTAGCCCTTGCAAACTATGTAGAAGCTATAGTGGCAGGTTCTGTTTTTGTTCGCCTAATTACTAAAAATCAAAACGATAAAGACGCTCTCTATAAAGCCGTATTTGAAAAAGCAAAAGAACTTACAAACTTATGCTAAACCTATGGAAAAAGATTTAACTACAGGAAGTATTTTAAAAAATATTATTTATTTTTCCCTGCCCTACCTGCTCTCTTATTTTTTACAAACTCTGTATGGAATGGCAGATTTGTTTATAATAGGGCAGTTTTGCGATGTAGAAAGCACAACCGCAGTTTCCATAGGCAGTCAAGTTATGCACATGATTACTGTAATAGTTGTAGGGCTTGCAATGGGGTCTACGGTTTTAATTGGGCGGTCTGTAGGAGCAAAAAATAGAGCTTCTATAAACGAAACAGTGGGAAACACAGTTACACTATTCATCTCTCTTGCTGTTATCCTTACCATTTTGCTTCTAGCCCCCATAAAGCAACTAGTAAATATCATCTCTACACCTAAAGAAGCCGTTAACAAAACAGTTTCTTACCTTACAATATGTTTTTTAGGCATACCTGCTATAACGGCATATAACATAATTAGTTCAATCTTTAGGGGAATGGGCGACTCAAAAAGCCCCATGTACTTTGTTGCTATAGCTTGTGTTTTTAACATTGCGCTAGACTATATCTTTATAGGAGCCTTAGGGCTAAATGCTATGGGAGCGGCTCTAGGAACAACTCTTTCGCAGGCCTTAAGCGTTATAATTGCCTTTATAGCCATAAAGAAAAAAAATATGATTCCTGGCTTAAAGAAAAAAGATTTTATTATTAAAAAGACAGTGCTTCTTCAAATATTAAAAGTGGGGCTTCCTGTAGCATTTCAAGATGGCTTTATTCAAATATCCTTTATAATAATAACTGTCTTTGCAAACCTAAGAGGTCTTTCTGACGCTGCCGCAGTTGGCATTGTAGAAAAACTTATAGGTATACTTTTTTTAGTGCCTTCCTCCTTGCTTTCTACGGTTTCTGCCCTTGCCGCCCAAAATATAGGAGCAGCTAAGCATGACAGAGCAGAAAAAACTCTTTTATATGCAACATTAATTGCAGTAAGTTTTGGAATAATTGCGGCAACGCTTTTTCAGTTTATTGCAAAATATGCCGTTGCACTCTTTACTAAAGACAGCGAGGTTATAAAACTTGGGGAACAATATATGCGAAGCTATGTGTGGGATTGCATTTTTGCAGGTATACACTTTAGCTTTAGCGGATATTTTTGTGCTTATAATCTTGCTCATATTTCTTTTATTCATAATTTTGCTTCTATTGTATTAGCAAGAGTACCTATAGCATATTTTGCTTCTAAAAAATATCCTAATTCCTTATTTCCTATGGGCTTAGCCGCTCCCATAGGTTCTGTACTTTCTGTAATAATATGTGTATTTGCACTGTTATATTTAAAAAGTCATAAGATTAATGACACAAAGTTATAATTTTGGACGTGTTACGAAATGTATGCTATGTTAAACGTGTCATTCTGAACACACAATGCTAGCAGGCATTGCATTGTGGAAGAATCTATCGAATCTTATCGAAAATCTGTGAGATTAACAGATTTTTCGCTGGCAACGCCTATTGCTCAAAATGACGGTTGAAAGTTTTGGCATATTTTCTGTAACACCACTAAAAATTGATTT
>CAJOPO010000507.1 GCA_905236315.1 uncultured Treponema sp. | reverse complement strand
TTGTAAGTCGCTATAATAGCGCGACTTACAACATCGCATTTTCAAAGTTGCCTCTAAAAACTGAAGTTTTTAGAGGCTCCCTTTACTTATTCTTATTTAACAAACGGATTTACTCAGAGCTTTTGCTCCGAGCTACCCTTCTTCGCTCCTTTTATGTTATGGTGAACACCGTTAGGTGCGAACAAATCCGTTTGTTTTCCTCCAGCCCAGCAGACTACAATGCACAGTTTAAATTTTATTGCAAAAATAACCTTGTTAATCTTTTATCTATATACTATAATAATAATATGAATTGGTTGATTATTGTTCCTGATGTACAAAATCCGCATTTAAAAGCTATAGAAGATTTTTTAGACGAAAAATATTCTATAATTCCTTTTGAAATATATGTATATAAGGATAAAAAAAAGTCTGAATTATTTGACGATTTACGTCATATTCAGCAAGCAACTCATTGTATCATATTAAATGATAGCCGTATGTCTGGATTAGACGACTATATATATGTACTGGGTGTTTTGACTGGCAAACAGATACGAACCTTTGTCTATACAGGAAACGCAGGAAGAGTTCGTTATGAAACTTTAGAAAACGATACACATTCTGTTTTTAAATGCTTTGATAACGTAAAAGCATTAATAGAAGCCATTGATTCAAATTTTGCATTTTATCAAGCAGAAGATGCCCAACGTCAAGCCCTTGTTCAGCTTTTTACATTAGGTATACCTTTTACAAGCGACTGTTTTGCCCAATATTTAGCAAAAGATGATACAGAAATATGTCAATTATTCTTTGACGCTGGTATGCTTGTAAATGCGCGTACTTCAGAAGGTGTTCCCCTCTTATGCGTTGCAACACGTAATGAATGTAAAGAAAAAGTTGAATGGCTACTCGAAAAAGGTGCAGATATTAATAGCATTTCTGCAGACAGAGGATATTCTGCTGTTATGGACGCTGTATGGCGCAAAAATTATGATATAACAAAGTTCCTTATAGAAAAAGGTGCAGATTTAAGTTTTATAAGTTCTGATGGGCAACCTATACTTGTTTTAGCTGTAGGAAATGGTAATGTGCGCATAGTTGAATTATTATTACAAAATGGCGCAAATCCAGACATAAAAGATAGTATGGGAATGAGTGCTCGTGAATATGCTAATCTATTTAAAAAGACAGAATTAATAGAACTTATGAATAAGTTTCCTAAGAACGACTAAAGGAAATTGATTATGGCAGAAAATAACAAAAATCTCAAAGTCGTGTTTGCAGGCGGTGGTACAGGTGGGCATATTTATCCTGGTATAGCTATAGCAGATGAACTAAAGGCTATTGCTATAGAAAAGAATATTCAGCTACAAATATATTGGCTAGGCAATAAAACTGGTATGGATAGTTCCATTATAGAACATGATGGTAAAAGCATAGACGGTTTCTACCCAGTTTCTAGTGGCAAACTAAGACGATACTTGTCTTTTCAGAATTTTATTGACTTATTTAAGATAATTGCAGGCTTTTTTGATTCTGTTAGAATATTAAAGAAACTAAAACCTGACTTTTTATTTTCAAAAGGTGGCTTTGTAAGCGTCTGTCCTTGCAAAGCCGCAGCATTTTTGCACATACCATATTTTACTCATGAATGTGATTTCACTCCAGGTCTTGCTACTAGGCTAAATAGTTCTAAAGCTAAAAATATTCTCATCACCTATAAAGAAACAGCGTCTTTATTAAAAGATTCATCAAAATGTATAGTTACAGGTAATCCTGTGCGTCCTGTTTTTTATGAGCCAAAATCTGATTTAGGAAAATCATTTTTACAAGTAGATAAGTCATCCTCTAAACCTATTTTACTAGTGCTTGGAGGAAGTTTAGGTGCATTACAAATAAACAACCTTGTACTAGAAAATTTAGAATGGTTAAAAGAACGCTTTATAGTTGTTCATCAAACAGGGGCTGCATTTGCTAAAGAAAATCAATATATTTTTTTCCCCCCCTATGCAGATGAAGCATATAAACCATATCCTTTTATACATGAAGAGATGCCTTATGTGCTTCAATGTGCCGATATTGTAGTTTCTAGAGCAGGTGCTAATTCTTTGTGGGAATGTGCAGTATGCAATAAACCTATGATTTTAATTCCACTTGCAGGAAAAGGAACTAGAGGGGACCAGGTAGATAATGCAAGATATTTTGAAAATGCAGGAGCAGCCTATGTTCTAGCAGGTTCTAATGCAACTTCAGAAAACTTAAAAGAAAAACTTGCTTTGCTACTTGATAAGGAAGTACGTGCTTCTTTTTCCGAATCTTGTAAGAATATATGTGGCAGTGAAGTTCCCGCAAGAAAAATAGCATCACTAATATTAGAAAACATCATAAAAGAGGTATAATTAGAAGTATGATTATGGAAGGCATTGCTGTATTAGACGTTATTTTTGCATTAATTATATTCCTTTTTGCCATTGCAGGTATTATAAAAGGTTTTGTAAATCTACTTTTTGGCACTGTCGCTCCCTTTGCGGCTTTAGCCTGTGGTGTACTTTTTTATAAAATGGGAATTCCCTACTTAGAGCCATATATAAAAATAGCAGCCCTAATTCCTATTATTTCTTTTATTATAATCTTTATTGTTGCCTTTAT
>CAJOPO010000506.1 GCA_905236315.1 uncultured Treponema sp. | reverse complement strand
TAGCGGAAACCCGCAGTCTTTATAGATTTTTCGCTACGCTCAAAATGACTGCTTGAAAATTTCAGCATACTTTCTGTAACACCACCAAAAAATGATTAGCCCAACATCTGATACATAAAAATGCATCCGTCATCATACTTTGGTTTTACGTGCTGATGGACGTACTTTTCTTTTTCGGGTGTAAGTCGATGAAAACTAAGTCTTTCATAATGTTCAATTAATTTTTGTTCTGGCAAAGCGTAGATATACAACGCTTTCACTCCCGTGTGTATACGTATAAAATTAACTAATGGCAATACAAAATCCGTAAGAACAGAATAACCAATTTTCTCAATTTCAGGATGAGTAGAGCGAAATACGGTGTTAACGGCAAAATTAGAAAGTTCCACTGCAGGTATAGTATAAAAATAATCATTTTCTAAATCCAATGTAAAAAGACTGTTACGCAATGTAAAATATGCCGCAAGTTCACAGTTCTTCTTAGACTTGACTAAATAGGTTCGTGCAAAACTTGCGTTTTCATCAACAAGTGCCGTGTGCTTCAGATACAACTCTAGTTCCTTACCACTTTTCTGCCCAACACTGAATGAATCTATTGCTGTACGGTCTTCAATATTGTCTTGTATGTGTTGAATGAAGAAGTTTTCATTTTCCAACGGCAACAATAGCATGTTTTGCATTCTGTTCTGCATTTAAACGGTCCTCTTCATCCCATAGAGCTTTTAGTTCTTTTTGATACTGCACTGATTTTTGATGCATTGCCTCCCAATCAACAGGCGGGGTATTCAAAATTTCTTCAAGGACGCGCTTACCTGGACTATCGGGTAAGTCTTGCCATTTCACGGGATTTCCGTATGTCATAGTCTGCCTCCCATGTGATTTTCTCTATTAGTATACTTAATTATACTAAAGAAACTAGTATTTGTATACAGGGGACCTCGAAAAACTCCCTTTCAGAAAGTTTTTCGAGGTTCCTGCGAGTTGCCTCTAAAAACTGAAGTTTTTAGAGGCTCCCTACAGTCATTGTGTGTCGTGTGCTTGCGCTTTCTCTCACTATGTGCTATAATAATTATATTATAAGATTCCGAAACCTGTTCGGAATCCCCCTCTCTTCTAAGCTCTATCGTCTAAGTTCTAACTTCTATTGTCTAACCTCCCCCTAGTTAAATCTCCCCTTAATTTTAGCTAAAAACACCACTTTAACCTAACTAGATTACACTCCCCTGCGTGTAGCACTCCATCTCCCCAGCGTTGTACGAAACACTTCCGCTTTTTATAAACAAAATATTTGTAAACAAAGTATTTGTTATTTGCGCTTGCTTGCTTTATAATAGGAGAATAGGAGGCGAGTATGAGCGTTAGTTGTTATTCACTTGGAGCTGCACAAGAAGTTACTGGTAGCAAGCACATTTTAGAAGTAGACGGCAGATGTTTTATGATAGACTGTGGAGCGTTTCAAGGCAAGAGAGCAGAAGCAGACAAGAAAAACAGAGATTTTGACTTTGCTGCAGATAAAATAGAAAGCGTTATTCTAACTCACGCTCACTATGACCATTGTGGGCTTTTGCCAGTCCTTACAAAAAATGGTTATAGGGGTAATATATATGCCACTCCTGCCACTAGAGATTTAGCCAACATAGTAATGATGGATAGTGCTCGCATACAGGCAAGGGATGCTGAGTTCCTTGCAAAGCAGGCAAAAAAGAAGGGTGAAAAGTTCCACTGGAAACCCTTGTTTACAGAAGATGACTGTGTAAAAGCGGCAAATCAAATAGTGTCTTTAAGCTATAATCGTAAAATGTATATAGCCCCAGATGTTCAGTTAGAGTTTTATGATGCAGGTCATATCTTAGGTAGTGCCTTTGCTTATATAACTATAACAGGGCAAAGAAATAACGTAATCTCTGGGAAAAACGAAAGTCTTGATATGGGCGGAATTAGACGCTTCTGGCACTATATGTTTTCAGGAAGCAAAGCAGAATCTTTTGAGCACAATGCAGGGCATGGCGTGGTTGGAGGAGAAGCCGCACTACGCGGGGCACCTTCTGATGAAATCCGCATCCTCTATACTGGAGACTTAGGGCGCATCGGTAAGCCTATTATACGCGACCCCTCTGTAGCTGTTCCTGCTCCTGATTACATATTCCTAGAAAGTACATACGGAAACCGCTTGCACGAAGAGCCTTCTGTCGCTATGGATGATTTAGTCCATGTAATAAGACGTGCCATAGACCGTAAAGGCAAGATTATAATCCCGACCTTTGCCATAGAGCGTGCGCAGGAACTTGTGTATTACTTGCATTTATTGGTAGACAAAAAGAAGATTCCCCATATTCCAATCTATGTAGATAGTCCTATGGCAGTTAATGCAACAGGCATATTCCAGTTGCACCCTGAATGTTATGATGAAGCAACTAATGAAGCCTTTTTGCAACATCATAAAAATCCTTTTGGCTTTAATGACCTCACCTTTATTACAAGTGTTGATGAATCAAAGGCACTAAACAAAAAAGATGGTCCTATGATTATCCTTAGTGCTGATGGTATGTGTGAAGCAGGGCGCATATTGTATCATCTTGCAAATGAAATTAGCAATCCTAACAATATGGTTCTTATTGTGGGGTATATGTCAGAAAATACACTAGGGCGAAAAATCTTAGACGGAGAGAAGGAAGTAAAGATTTTAGGTGATTGGTATAAGGTAAATGCGGCTGTAGAAAAAATAAACGCCTTTAGTGCTCATGCAGATTATAACGAAACTACAGAATGGCTAAACAGCTTAGATACTAGTCGCCTAAAAAAGATATTCCTTGTACATGGCGAAACAGATGCCCAAGATTTTTTACAAAAGCATTTGCAAGAAAACGGCTATCCAAATGTAGAAATTGTAAAATATGGGGAGAATTATACATTAGACTAATGGGTTATATTTACTACCTATAGTTTAAGGGAACCTCGAAAAACTCCCTTTCAGAAAGTTTTTCGAGGTTCCTGCGAGTTGTAAGTCGCTATAATAGCGCGACTTACAAC
>CAJOPO010000505.1 GCA_905236315.1 uncultured Treponema sp. | reverse complement strand
GATTGGACCTGCAGGTTCAGGAAAAACTTTTTTAGCTGTTGCAGAAGCATTAAGTTTAATATTAAGTCATGAAAAAAAATCAATAGTTTTAACTCGCCCTGTTATAGAAGCTGGAGAAAGTTTAGGATACTTACCTGGAGATTTAGAGGAAAAAATAAATCCCTATATGCGTCCTTTATTTGACGCAATGAACACTTTATTGCCACGTGATATTGTTCACAGAATGGTTGAAAGTGGCGTTATAGAAACTGCTCCTTTAGCATATATGCGTGGTAGAACTATAAATAACAGTGTTATAATATTGGATGAAGCGCAGAATACAACTCCTGACCAAATGAAGATGTTTTTAACACGTATGGGAGAAAATACAAAAGTATTTGTTACAGGCGATATAACACAAATTGACCTGCCTAAGCATATATTATCAGGTTTAGTTCATGCTATGAATGTTTTAAAAAATGTTCAGGGTATAGCTATAAAAAAATTTTCTTCTGCAGATGTTGTAAGAAGTGGATTAGTAAAAGATATAATACAGGCGTATGAAAATGAAGAATAAAACCCCTAAAGTAGAGAAAATAAATAAATCTAATTTTTTTAAGGAAAATTGGACTATATTTTATAATAATATAAAAGAAAATCATGTAGTATTAATATTATCCCTTGTTACTTTTTTAATATGTTCTTTTATTTCTTTTGTAAAGATAAGTATAACACCTACAGTTTCTTCTAAAGTAATTACAGAGTATGAAGTGGGGCAAATTGCTGATGAAACAATTATTGCCCCAAAGGCTTTAAAAGCTGATGCTAATTATCCTTTTGCTATTGAAAAAGATGAAAAAATAATTCGAAAAGGCTTTGTTATTACATTAGAGCAATATAATAAATTGCGAAAAATGGCTGCCTCGCCTGCTTATATTGATATACGTTCATTCTTTAATTCTTTATTATATCTATTTTTCCTAGAACTTCTATTTTATTTTTTGCTTGCTAAAAACTGTCCTAGGGAGCGTATTTACATAAAACGTCCTTCGGCAAAAATTGGTGTAAAAGAAAAAGAAAAGCTATGGGAAAATATGGAATTTAAAGAACTGGCTACAGAGAGCTTTTTTTTAGTTATAATATATGCAATAACTTCTATAGCCTCTAAAACTGAATATTTTTCACTTCCATTATCTATGGGATTAGTTATGCCTGTTTCTTTATGTTCTCTTATTGTAGCAATATTATTTGGACAGCTAAATGCTATTTTCTTTTCGATTATAGCGGCATTTGCAGTGTTAAATGCTGCAGAAAATTCTGTAGAGCTATTCTTTTATGTTAGTGTTACTTCATTAATTTCTTCTCGTATTGTAAAAAATGCTGATAAACGTACAGACTTAGTTTCTGTATCTCTTTGGCTTGCTGTGATTAATATGCTTATATTATTTGCGTCAAAAATTATATTTAAAACTTCTTTTAATCATAGCTTACATATTTTTGCAGGATTTGCTTTTAATGGGTTTATTTCTGGGATACTGTGCATTGGATTATTAACTCCTATAGAATTACTATTAAATACTACATCAGTGTTTAGACTTGATGATTTGCGTAGTGATAGTCAGAAAACTCAAATATTACAGCGAATGCAAGATGAAGCTTCTGGAACATTTACACACTCTCAGAATGTTGCAAGTATGGCAGAGAGAGCTTGTAGAGAGATAGGTGCAAATGGAGCATTAGCGTATGTGGCAGCTCTTTATCATGATATTGGAAAAGTTGATAAACCTTTGCTTTTTACGGAAAATCATCGTGAACAAGACCGCAATGTTCATAACGAATTAGACCCTAATTTTTCACGTACCATTATACAAGGACATGTAAAACGAGGTATGGATATTGCAGAAAATGAATTGAAATTGCCTAAGCGCATTGTTCAGATGATAAGCGAACATCACGGTAATTCCGTATTAAGTTTCTTTTATAATAAAGCAAAGGAACAAGACGCATCTGTTAGCCCTGAAGATTATCGTTACCCTCATAATCCCCCCACAACAAAGGAAAGTGCTGTGCTTATGCTTGCAGATACTGTAGAAGCGGCTTGTTCTTCTAAGCAAGAAGCTTCTAGGGCAGAACTGGAATCATTTATAAAAAAACTTATTAATGCAAAAATAGATGATAATCAGTTAAAAAATTGTAATCTTACGTATCGAGATATTGCAAAAATAACTCAAGTCTTTTTGGATATCGAAGATGCAAAGTTTCATACTAATAAGCGAATAAAATATCAAGGTCAAAAAGAAGAGGAGCAGCGTATACATGCACAAGAAGCACTTAATAATTCTGCTAATCCTTCTAATGATACAGATAAAGTTTTAAAAAATGAGGTAGAAACTCCTCCGCAAAACACTATAAAAGGTAAAAAGATATGAAAAATAGATTTCTAATAGATGTAGAGGAAAATTGTACTGCTCCAGAATGGCTCAATAAGGTAGGAATATTTATTGAAAAAATAGCTGAGGCATTAAATATAACTGGGGAAGAAGTGTCTATACTTTTTTGTACTGATGCTTTTATAAAAAAATTAAACCTTCAATATCGTAACATAGATAGTCCTACAGATGTTCTTAGTTTTGAAGATGGAAGTGTTTATACAGATGAAGAAGGGGAATGGAATGTTGCAGGAGATATAGCTATTAGTTTGGATATGTTAAATACAAATGCTGAATATTTTGAAGTAAGCGCAAATGAAGAACTAAAGCGTCTTTTGATACATGGGTTTTTACATTTAAATGGTTATGACCACGGAGAAGAACATCTTACAAGAGATAAAGAGCCAACTTGTGAAATGTTAATTCTTCAAGAAAAACTAATGCGGGATTTTGAATCTTTTATTTTGATTGCGTAGTAGGATTTAATATGAAGTTATTTGCTTTTTTGAGAAAAAAAGATAAAGAAGTATTAAAAAATAAAGTAAATTCTAATGACTCTGCACCCTCACCAAGCCAGCAAGAGATTTTGGCAGAAGAAAAAAATGATATGATACAAGGAGTAGAAGACCTTGCATATACTACAGTAAAGGAAGTAATGGTTCCTAGAATAGATGTAGATTTTATTTCTATAGAAACCCCTCCTGATGAACTTTTGCAAAAAATAACAGAAAGTGGTCATTCTCGTTTCCCTGTTTATTCAACTTCTATAGATAATGTTGTTGGTGTTCTATATGTGAAAGACTTAATTGCGGTATTTGCACGCAAAGAAACTGTTGATTTAGAAAGAATTATTCGTAAGGCATACTTTGTTCCAGAAAGCAAGCATATAGACAGTTTGCTAAGAGAATTTAAAAGAAAACACATTCATATAGCTATTGCAATAGATGAATATGGCGGTGTAAGCGGTATCGTCTGTATGGAAGATATTATCGAAGAAATTGTAGGTGATATACAAGATGAGTTTGATAACGAGAGGGAAGATATACTTTCAATAGGTGATAATGTTTGGCTATGTGATGCAAGAGTAAGTTTAGATGATTTAAATGAAACCATAGGCTCTGATTTTTCTACAGATGATTTTGATACTTTAGGTGGATTTGTATTTGATTTATTTGGAAAAATTCCTGTAAAATTTGAAAAAGTTTCATTTAAGAATTATGACTTTATAGTTCAAGAAATGGAAGGACATAAAGTTAATGTTATTAAAGTAATCTTACGAAAAGATAAAGAGGGGCTTTTGTAATTAGCACTGTGGGAGGCTTTTTATGAATCTTATTCGTATAAGAATGAAATACCATTATATGGCAGTTTTTATTCTGCTACTCATACCAGTATTTGCTTTTTCTCAGAATAATGCACGTCAAGGACAATCTGCTGTTACTTTGTATAATCGTGCATACCAAATGCAACAAAAAGAAGATTATTATTCAGCTATAGAATCATATAGAGAAGCCTTGCAAATTAATCCACAGTATGGGGACGCATGGTATAATCTTGCATTATGTACTTTTAGTTTAGGAGAATATGAACTTGCGGTTGAGTATTCAGATACTGCTTCTCGATATGCACATAATTTGAGTGATATTCAAAATTTAAAAGGTTTATCTCTTATAGCTTTAGGACGTATACAGGAGGCTAATGACGTATTTAATGCTGTGCTAAAAAAATATCCTAATGATATAAATGCTCGCTTTGGACTTGCAGAGATAGATTTATATAATGGAAGTATTTCTGCGGCAGAACGCAGATATTTAGATGCCCTAAAGCGCGACCCTAATAATAGAAAGGCCTTGTTAAGTTTAGCTCTTGTTACAGCAGAGGACGGAAGAGTTGATGTTGCAGAACGCTATGTTAATCAAGCTTTAGAATATCATAGTGGAGAAGCAGAAGTTCATTACTTAGCTTCTTATCTAGCTGCGACTCGTGGAGATATTAAAGAGGCTGAACGCAGAGCAAGAAGTGCTGTACAGATAAAAGGTGACTATGACAAGGCTTATGAATTATTAGCAGATATTCTTTATGCACAAGGTCGTTATAATGATGTAATAGACCTTTGTGATTTTAGAATAGGGCGTAATAGGCAATTAGGAAGAGCGTGGTATTTAAAAGGTCTTTCTGAAGAAAGATTAGGTCTATATTCTCAAGCAATAGATACTTATGATACAGGACTTTCTATTGACCCTCAAGATGAAATTATGCGTTTTGCACTAGAGCAGTTAATTTCTAAAGCTATTACTGTAGAAGATGAGAAGCGAAATGATTGGGCGCAGTATCATTTGAATAAAGCAAGAGAGTATAGCCGTGCTTTTGATGGACCTGGTGAACGCTATGAATATCAGAAAGCACTTTCCATTGCACCCTTAAATATTACAGCACGTCAGTTATTTGCAAATATGCTTGAACGTGATGGATTTTATGAACTTTATTTACAGCAGCTAAAATTTATAAAAGAAAATGAAAAAATTACTACAACTTCTACTGTTCAGAAAGATGAAAATACTCCTAAAACAGTTAAAACTTCTCGTCAAGTAAAAAATGATGATACTATAGAGGCATTAGAGAGCATTTTAAATACTAATTTAGCACATAAATATAATATAGACCCATTTTATTTAAATAAAGTTCGATGGAATATAGGCATTTACTTTGAACGTAAGCGTGTAAAATTATTACATTCTGATGCTGAACAAATAGTTGCTCAAGCGGCTTGCGACATATTTAATGGAGTTCCTGCAGCCTCTGTAGATGTACAAACTGACGCTATATCAGGATTTGCAGAGGCATATAGAACTGCTCGTGGAGCTGGTAGAGATTATTTTATAATTTTGTCCGTAGATGAAACAGAACGTTCTTTCTCTTTAGATGCTACTGTTTATTCCGCAAGAACTGGAACAAAGGCAACTGAACTTCATATATATCGCACTGGCAATGATAGAGTAAGTCGTTCAATAAGAAGGCTTAGACAAGCGGTGCTAGATATTTTACCTATTAGGGGCACAGTTCTTAATAATTCACTTAATACCTTGCTTGTTGACATTGGTAAGAGTGATGGCATTGTAAAAGGCGCACAATTTGATATTGTAAAAAAAGGAAAGATTAAGACTGCTGATACAGGAACAGGTGTAGTATATTCAGATAAAGATGTTATAGGAACTTATACAGTTTCTGTTGTAAATGAAGAAATTTCAGAAGGTGTTTATAAGAAAAAAGGTTTTTATGATACACTTAATGTCGGTGATGAGTTGATACTTGTAAAAATGCCTAATAGCACAGATGAAAGTGTTAATGGAAATGCAGTAACTGATACTCGACCTGCTGCTGACAATGAAGGCGAGCCTGCAACTGATGCCGCAGAAAAAGCAGAAAGAGAATCAATCAAAGAAGACTTAAAATCACCTACAAAAGAATCTACACTTATACGAATGATTCAAAATATATTATAACTCTTAACTACACGAGCATACTATAATACTATGCTCGTGAGTTATTCAATTCTTTACTAGCATACTTTTCGTATACTACCCTAAAATTACTCTTTATACTTTTTTATAATAATACAAGCGTTATGACCACCAAAACCAAGAGAAGCGGAGACTGCAACATCTACAGGTGTTTGTATACCAGTATTAGCTGTGTAGTCTAAATCGCAACCACCTTCTATATCAGGATTTTCCAGATTTATTGTAGGCGGAATAAAACTCTCATTTATTGCTTTTACGCAAAATAATGCTTCAATAGCACCCGCTGCTCCAACTAAATGCCCTGTCATACTTTTTGTAGAAGAAATATGCAATTTTTTTGCATGTTCTCCAAAGGCAATCTTTAACATAGAAGTTTCACCTGAATCATTTGCATGTGTAGAAGTTCCGTGAGCATTATAGTATTGAACATCAGAGGCTTGTAAGTTTGCATCTTCTAGTGCTTCCTTTACTGCTAAAGCCGCTCCGCTTCCGTCTGGTAGGGGAGCCGTTATATTATAAGCGTCACAGCTAGCTCCAAAACCTGCTATTTCTGCATATATTCTAGCACCACGTTTTTTCGCATGTTCCAATTCCTCTAACACAAACACACTAGAACCTTCTCCTAAAACAAATCCATCTCTGTCTTTATCAAAAGGACGACTTGCTCTTTGTGGAGTATCATTATAGTGTGTAGAAAGAGCGTGTAAAAGAGTAAAACTTGCAACACCGAATCCGTCTATAGCAGCTTCTGTTCCACCACTAATACAAACATCTAAACGTCCTGAACGTATTAAATCTGTAGCAGCACCTAAAGCATCCGTTCCAGAAGCACAGGCTGTTCCAAGTGTCCAACTTAATCTTTTTAAGTTATACATCATGCTTACATTTGCCGCAGCTTCATTTGTAATCATCATAGGAGTCGTTAGAGGAGGCATACGAAAAGGACCTGCTTTTGGGTCAAAATATTTTTCGTAACCTGCTTCTATTACATCAAGGCCGCCTATACAGTTACCAACTAAAACTCCTGCTTTTACACCATCTAAACTTTCTTTTGAATATCCTGCATCTTGCACAGCTTGTGCACTAGCGGCCATTAAAAATTGAGTAAAACGTGCGGCTTTTCTAACATCTCTCTTCTCTATACCATATCTAGTTACATCAAAATCTTTTACTTCTGCTGCTATTTTACATGGATAAGAAGAAGCATCAAATAATGTTATTGGTGCTATCCCACTTTTACCATTTTTTACAGAGTTCCAGGCTTCATCTACGGTATTTCCTACAGGAGAAATGACTCCCATTCCTGTGATAACAACACGTCTTTTTCCTATCATTTTATCCCCCCTAACGAATCTTAAAGAATATTCCCAACATAGCTACTGTAATAAGAATTTGGATAATTAAAAATTTTACTAGCACTTGTGTAGGAGACCAGCCATGATTTTTGCGCATGTGGTCATGTAATGGGAAGCGTATATCTGTTAATATAGAAATATGAAAAAATCTTTTTAATGCAACTTTTAATAATCCCAAGCCACCATTTACAAATATTATTGAAGAGGTAGCAAGGAATATAAAGGGATTACCGCTTATCATAACGCATACACCTGTATAAAATCCTAATGCCCTAGAACCAGCATCTCCCATTAGTACAGTGCTCGGAAAAGCATTGTGCCACAGATATCCCATTAAAACCCCTGCAAGACAAAATGTAATAACAGCCCAAGAAGCACCATCTTTTAAATGCGGTACTAGCAAATATGCTGCAATATCCTTATGACCTATTATAATATAGAAAATTAATCCCATAACAATTAGGGCAAGCAATACTAAAGAAGAACTAAGACCGTCTACACCATCTGTACAATTTGTAGTATTTACAGAGGCCCATAACATAATTGTAGTGATTATAATATATAGCCATTTAGGAACAGCAACGCTATGCGTTATAAATGGGAACCAAAAATATATTTGCCCATCAAGAGAATTTTTTGAAAGTCCATCTGCTAAAAGAAAGGCTGCTGCCAATGTTATTACAAAATCTAAAAAAGCTTTTCTATATTCTCCCCAGCCTTTTACACTACGGTCATCTAAAAAGCCTGTTAACATCATAAGCCATGTTAAAAGCAAAATGCCACCTTGTAAAAAATCCAATGGAACTATAAGCACTGTTAGCAACACAAACATTGTAATGAAAACAACGCCTGCTCCCGTAGGTTTTCCCTTAGCGGCTTCTTTTGTAAGGGTAAATTCCCTACCTCTATCTGTTGGTAAAAACTTATAAAAAACAGGTAAGAAACGATGTGCTACAAAAAAACCTAAATACAACGCAAGCACTATAAGCACTGCATAAGACTGCAAAAGACGTGCAGGACCAAAATACTTATTTAGGAATTCACCCAAATAAAAAATCATTGCGAACCTCAAAAAGAAAACTTTAAAAATAGCTACAAAGTAATAAGTCTTACTATCCTTTTAGCAAGCGTTTTTAGGACGTGTTATGAAATGTATGCTATGTTAAACGTGTCATTCTGAACACACAATGCTAGCAGGCGTTGCATTGTGGAAGAATCTATCG
>CAJOPO010000504.1 GCA_905236315.1 uncultured Treponema sp. | reverse complement strand
CATATAAATCATCTCGTAATTGCATAGTTTCTTTTAAAAAAGCCAATGCTAAATCTGCATGTACAGAACGTTCATGAAATTCATCAATAACAACAACATTTATATCTTCTAAAAGGGGGTCAGCTTGCAACATTCTAACTAAAATAGCTTCTGTTAAGACTGTAAAACGAGTTTCTTTAGAAACCTTACTTTCTAAGTGAATTTTATAACCTACAGTTTGACCCATATTTTCACCTAATAATTCTGAAACTCTAGAAGCAATATTAAGTACAGCAATACGTCGAGGTTCTAACATTACAGCTTTTCCTGCAAAGTGATTCAGAATTGCAAGTGGTAAAGCTGTCGATTTTCCTGCAGCAGTTTCTGCTGTAAGAACTAAACTCTTCGTTTTTGACTCCTTTAAAAGGGTACAGATTAAATCTAAATTCTCATAAATTGGGAGTTCTTTTAATTGTAAAGGGTACAGATTATTCATTTTTTCCCCATACTTCATATAATCTATTATCTATATTCTTAATTAAATTTCCTTTATAAAACTTTATCTTTGTTGAACATAATTCTTCAAAATAAACCATTATTGTAGAAAAAATCTTTCCCAGCTTTCCATGAAGATTAAGATTTTTATTTATAAGGCTTTGAGAAATAAAAAGCATTATAAGAAGATGACTAGCCTTTGATAAACCTCTTATAAGTGCCCCTAATGTAATTTTCCAGCTTCCAATATAAAATAAAATTTTTCCAAAAGGCGAAATTAAAGAAAAAAATACCAGCATAAAAACAACTAAAAGTGGAGGTATTATTTTAACTTTTCCATGCCTATTAATCTCTGCAATTACAAATGTAAATAAAACACATAACCATTTTAACCAAACTTTATTCGTAAGTATACAGATTATTAAAGTAAATAATTCAATAATTATCCACACTGTGTATAATCTGTGTATAGATTTTTTTTTCACAATTTTTACACATTCATCTTCTTGTGTGTAAAACTCTACATTTAAGGCTTTATTTTTTAAGTCTTCATACCATGATGATTTATATTCAGTAATAACAGCAACTATTCCCAAAGCTATACCTGTTACAAAACCTGTTATGAGCAAAACTGGTGCTATATAACGAGTATTTTCACCAAATAAAACAATTCTAGAAACTCCAAGTTGAGCTATATTATTAAACATTGCTCCACACAAAGATATTCCTAAAAAACTAACATTTTTATTATTTTTAAAAATCTTATATAAAAAATACATTGAAATTCCACTTGCAAAACTTCCTGCAAACGAAAAAAGAAAAACATAACTGAATAGGGTTCCGCTTAAGACAGCTTGCATTAATACTTTTAGAACAACAAGTAAAAAATATTCAAAAAAATTTAAAATTGGCAAAGAAAGCAAAATAGGAAGATTTGCAAGACCTAACTTCATAAAAGGAAAGGGCTTTGGAATTACATACTCAATTGCAGAAAAATAAAGGCACAAAGATGTAAATATTATAATTAATTCAACATTTATTTTTTTCTGCATAAAAAAAGTGTACCACAAAATGCGGTACACTTTAAAGCCTGATGGTATTATTTTTAAAAGGCAAATGCCTCTAAAAACTATTGAATACTTACTAACTCTATATCAAAAGCTAAGTAAGAGTTACCAGGAATAGCTCCGGGAATACCACGTTCACCATAAGCCATATCTGGTGGTAAAACTACTGTACGTCTTTCACCTAATTTCATATCTTGAACAGATACATCAAAACCAGGAATCATTTGTCCACCAGCAGTTGTAAAATCTAACGGCTCATGACCACCTTCTAAAAGACCTGCAGAACCATCAAAAACCTGTCCATCTACAAAATAACCTTTGTACTCAATACGAACAAGTTTTCCTTTACCGCATTTAGAACCACTACCTTCTTTTGTAGTTTTGTAATAAATGCCATATCCGTCTTTTGCATAACCTGGAAATTTTGTTTCTACTTCTTTAACTTTATCTGCAAGAAGCTTTTCTTTTTCTGCAATTTTCTGCTTTTGAATTTCTTCAACTTTTTTCATTGCTTTTGCTTTTAAAGCATCAAAGTCATCCTGTGTAGCTGTAAAGCTTTCTGCATCTTTTCCCTGACGAATAATTTTTACACTATTAATTTTGTCATTCTGTTTTATGGCATTTACTGT
>CAJOPO010000503.1 GCA_905236315.1 uncultured Treponema sp. | reverse complement strand
GTCCGTCGCCCAAATAATGTTTTTACCTGAACTTCGGTCAAGAAGCAAGATTGAGAGAATATCATTAGAAAATGTACTGCGACCCCTTTTCTTTTGCATTTATAGCTTTCCGCCTAAAATATATCACAAAAGAAGAAGGAATTACAAGGGAAAGCGCAGAGAAAAGCCTCATGGCATCCTTTTTAGTGCGTCTTCGTAGTCTTCTTTGAAATCTATCTCTGCCCAAAACATATCATTGGTTGGAATACACTGAATATTAAAATCATCTTTATCCACTAGCTTTTGTATTGCACTTTCAAAGTATTCCATATATCGCTTTTCTTTTAACACCTCTATAACGGCACTCTTCAATTTAGGAATAACATTTTTCTTTATATATGCTATGCCTATAAACTCTCCCTCTGCAATATCAAGGGGCATTTTCTTTGTTATCTGCACTAGCTTACCATTTTTGCTACAAACCTTCATTGCCTCCTCATCACATCTCTTATATTCTACAGGGAGAACAATATCTGCATTAGAAGAGAGCATTTTCTCGAATATGCCTTTTTCGCACAGCGTATCTGCATGAAGATATAAAAAATCATCTTTTAAATATTGCATACCAAAATAAAAGGAGCCTATAACATTTACAAGTTCGTAAAAGGGATTAAAGACAAGTTTTACATCTTTCATATCTTTTGTATATTCCCTAAATACTTCTTCTTTATAGCCTGTAACAATTATGATTTGTGTAACGCCAATGCTGCGCAGTAAATCCAAATTATAATCAATCAGTTTTTTCCCCTTTAACTCAACAAATGATTTTGGATTCCCATTTGTAAGCTCCCCTAACCTACTCCCCTTACCAGCTGCCATTATAATTGCCTGCATAAAAATCTCCTTTTACTTTATGCTTACTAAAAAGCTCTATGATATATTTTAGAAATTACGTCTTCCACTACAGAAGCAGGGTCATTTGCTATATTCCCAGAAACCTCTTTTGTAAAAACATCAAGATAGCTTTCTTGAACGCCTAAGTCTTTTAGCGAATGAGGTAATTTTAGTTTATCCAAAAAGTCGCCCATAACCGCCACTACGTCTTCTCGTGTCTTGCAATTTTTATAGCCTAATAAGTCCATCACAAAACACAGTGGCTCTAAAGAAACATCTGCTTCGTAATAAAGCCATGCTAAATAAAGAGAGGCAAGCCCTGCTCCATGACTTGTATTAGTGTGAGCACCTAAAGGATATTGCAGTCTATGCGGCAAACAAGTGCTAGCGTTGCCTAGATTAATACCCATAAGCATACTAGCATAACTCATTTCGCTTCTAGCCTCATTATTACCAATATCCTGCGTTAAGGTGATAAGACTTTTACCAACCGCCTTTATGGCATACTCAGAGAGCATTTTTGTATATGGAGAGGCCAGCCTTGAAAGATAGCTTTCTGTAGCATGTGCAAACACATCAAAGCCTGTTTGCATGGTAACTTCAAAGGGTATCGTTTCTGTAAATATGGAATCCACTATTGCTACAGCGGGGAATAAATGCTTTCCGCGTATGCCCTTTTTTGTTTTATTCACATCATCACTAATGATTGCAGCCTTGCTAAGTTCGCTACCCGTACCTGCTGTTGTGGGAATTGCAATAATCGGAAGCGTTGACTTAGAAGGCTCAATATTATTTGCGTATAAAAGCCTACAAGCCGTATGCATACCAATTCCCGCCGCTACCGCTTTTGCAGCATCTAAGGCACTACCCCCGCCAAAGCCTATGACCATAGAAGCCTTATTCTGTATTCCGCAAGAAATACCTAAATCCACTTCTTGCACAAGTGGGTTAGCACTTATCTTATCAAACACTGTAATAGATGTAATGTTTGGATTCTGTTTAAGTAAATCAAGCAGTTTCTGTACATGTCCAAATTTATATAAAGAACGCCCTGTAGTAACAATAAGAACATTAGCACAAATGAAATCCTTCTCGCTCTCTAAACTTTCACGTAATATATCCCTACCAAAATATATTCGCGTAGGAATATTTAATTTATATGAAATCATTATTCCCCCTAAGGTTCACCATTCATATACCCAAAAAACAGTTCAATGTGGCATCCTACAGATTTTCTATCTTTATATTTTTCTGACCATACATTTCATCAACAAGTTTGCTTCGCTCTAAAAACATAGGCTTTAAGGTTTTGTATGTTTCCTTAAATAACTTATACAACTGCTGATATTGCTCAAAGCTCTTTTTGTTTGGCTTTATTATCATTCTTACATTTACAAATGCGAAAGCCGCTTCATCTAAGGAGTTAAAGACCCCTTGACCAATAAACGCTATCATAGCAGCCCCTGTTGCAGTAGTTTCAAACTCGGAAAGCACTTCTATTTCTTTCCCCGTAACATCAGCTTTTATTTGCGATACAAGGTTTACACGAGCAAGTCCTCCAGAAAGTTTTATAGACTTTACCTTTACCCCAGTTTCTTCTATAGCAGCCATCATATCTAAATCTATAAAGCCTGCACTCTCAAAAACAGCACGAGTCATTTCCCTTCGAGTGTGCGCCCTCTCTAGTCCGAAGAATACGCCACGCGCATTGCTATCCCAGAGAGGTACGCGCTCGCCTAAAAGATATGGCAAGAATATAACGCCGCCTGAACCTAAAGATGTTTCCCTTGCTTCTTTTTCCATTAACTCATAGGGTAGAGCTTCATTTAAGTAGTAGCACTGCTTTACCCATTCAATTAGTCCGCCACCAAGATTATTAGAACCACCCACAATATTTATACCAAGTTCGCCAAAGGGTATGCTCTGGATTTTTCTACTCTCACATAAATTATTCTGCTTTGTTAACGCTCTAAAAACCGTTACCGTTCCCGACACATCAGAGGCTTCTCCTTCTTTATTCACCCCGCTACCTATAAACGAACAGATGGCATCATAGCTACTTAAAATGATTTGTGCGTTTGCATTTATCCCCAAGCGTAATGCTACATCTTCTTTTATATTAGCAATCTTGCTTCCTGGAGACATTACGGAAGGCAAAAAGGAGGACGGAATATTTAAAGTATTTAACAAAGAAAGCGGATAGCATTTATTTTTTACGCAATAATGCCACTTCTGTGCATTTATATAATCAATAGCGTAAACACCTGTAAGATGTGCTATAAAGAAATCATTTGGGGTAAGCAATTTGTAAGTCCTTGCCCAAACATCTTTCATGTTGTTTTTAACCCAAAGAGCTTTTGGCAAAAGCAAGGAGCAGTCCATTGCAAGAGAAGTGTCTTTATACACCGCTTTAAACTCCTGCATATTTTCTATCTCCTCGCTTTCTTTTACCGCTCTCTTGTCAGACACCATCATGCACGGAAGCAGGGGCTTTAAGTCTTTATCCACACAGATTAAGCAGGAAGCAGAACTTGTAACAGTTATAAAATCTATGTGTATATCTTTTACTTGGCTAAGGGATTCTTTTATAACGCTGTTAGCTTTTTCTAGCCATTCTTCAGGATTTTGCGTTACGCAACCGCCTGATAAGGAAGTTTGTATGGGAAGAGCAGCAGAAGCGATTTTTGCCCCTGTGCTATCAAAGATAATGCTCCTTATGCTCTTCATTCCCATATTTAATACAAGTATTGTTTTATTCATAGAGTGTCCTTTTGCTTTTGTAAATTTAGATAATGTGTTGCCATAGAGCGAATGCTTTCGTTTATATTTTTTACGACTTTTAATGGGTCAAAGCCTTCTTTTTCTAGTAAGGACTTTTCATAAGACTTTATAATGCCCTCTCTGTAGGCTTGTTTTACGTCTGTAGAAATATTTATTTTCTTTACATTGGGATAGGAAAGTAGCTTTATAAATACATCGTCAGATAACCCAGTGCCTCCGTGTATTACAAGCGGAATGTCAGATATAGCATTTGTTTGCTCTAAGAGTTCATAGTGCAAAGAAGGCTTTCCGTGGTAGAGGCCATGCGCCGTTCCTATGGCAACAGCAAGAAAATCCATTTGCGCATTGCGTATAAAGTATTCCACATTGCCAATATCTGCAAGTCCTTCTTGTGTTACATTTATGCCGTCTTCCGCCCCTGCAATGTGGCCTATTTCTGCTTCTACCAGTATGTTATACTTATGAGATATTTCGCATACGTGATTAGTAAGGCGTATATTTTCTTCTAGGCTCTTGTCTGATGCGTCTATCATTACAGAATCCCAGCCTGCATTTATTGCTTGGCTAAAGAGTTCTTCTTCTTTGCAGTGGTCTAAGTGAAGAAATACTTGTATGTGTTTTTTAGAAGAATAACTTGAAACAAAATTCCTAAACTCCAGTCTTTCTAGTAGAGAAAACGCTTTCATGGAAGTTTGTAGTATGACGTTTTTATCTAAAAGACTTGCCGCGTCAATAACGGCTTTTGCAGAGGAAAAATCCCATACATTAAAAGCAAAGAATTGTTCTGATTGTGGATTAATATAGTTTTTCATTACAGCCCCTTTGAGTGTTGTTGGTTGCAGAGAGCCAACAATGGCAATTTGTTGAGAAAGTGAGTTATGTTTTCGGAATTTGTGGTATGTAAGTCTTTACGAAAAGCTATTTTAATAACGCGAGCTCGCGACAGCGAGCGACAATCTGCGAATCTGCGAATCTGCGAATCTGCGAATCTGCGAATCTGCGAATCTGCGAAT
>CAJOPO010000502.1 GCA_905236315.1 uncultured Treponema sp. | reverse complement strand
GGGGGGTATCAGAAGATACTGGAAAACCTGTTGTAGTCCACATAACAAACGGACACTGTGCGTTTGATGACCGTATTTTCTATAAAGAGTTGCGTTCGTTAGCACAAAAATATGTCTGCTATGAATTGTGTGCCGTCTTTGATGGAAAAACACTTACTACAATGGGCGGAGAAAAACGTGACTCTGGTGCTTATGATGGAATAGCAGTTCTCCCTTTTAAGCAGGGGGTGGGCAGTTTTTTTGTAAAATGCATCCGCCATTTTCTGCCTGTTATATATAACCCAATTCATTCAAAGATGATGGCAGGGCAGATACAGAATATTTTTAGTAAAAATGGCACTTGTCCTGATGTAATTCATTATCATGACCTTGCTTTTGCACCTGTAGCTGTGCGTCTTAAGAAGACCTTGGGCTGCAAGCTGATTTTTGACAGCCATGAGTTTTTCTTTTCTTATGCTTTTAATGGAGGCTTGAATAAAAAGACCTGCCTCAGTGCTTCCCGTGCGCTTCTGCAGTGGAAGAATGCAATAAAATCTGCGGATTTTACAATCGGCTGCACAAAGACAATGGATAATCTTATTTCCATAATCAGGCAGGATGACAATCACGGTATTATTTATAATAGCTCCATGTTCGCCACAAAAACACAGAAGCGTAGCATTGCAGGAAAAGAAAAAATAGTTCTCCTGCACGAGGGGGCAATGCCTTTTAATAGGGGCTTGAAACTTATGCTTGAAATGTTCCGCGATGAATATATTAGGGAGCATTTTAAGCTACGAATTGTGGGAACTGTAAAAGGGGCGGAAAAAGAATATTTTGATCAGAAATGCCGTGATTATAATATAACAGAAGAAAATATCTATTTTACAGGATGGGTGGACTATCTTGAGGTTCCGAATGCTTTGCAGGGAGACATAGGCATCCTATTTTTTGAAAAATCGTTCAATGCCTTCTATGGTATGCCAAATAAACTGTTCAATTATCATAACGCTGGGCTCCCTGTCCTTGCCACCCATTGTGCAGATTTGAGTGACACAATCCGCGACTTAAAAACAGGGGTAATTATTGAGCGCAATGTAGAAGCCGTAAAGGACGGGCTAAAGGAGCTTGTCGCACATTATGAGGTGTATCGAACAAATGTCCTGTTTCATCAGCAAGAATTTAACTGGCAGTCTGATGAAAAGCAGTTATTTGAGATATATGAGGGCGTGCTGAGGTAAATGCATCATTCTAAAGTGAATATCTAAAAAACTTGAATTTTAGAGATTCCTCTATATTTTTTTCAAAAAAGATTGTTGATAAGGGGGCTGCATTATAGGTCTTAAAAAGTTTCTTGTTACACTTTTGAAAGGCTGAGAACTGTCTACCAATTTATTAACCTCGCTGGATTTTTTATTGAAGAAAAAAAGATAAAGAAGTGGTTTCCGCAGGCTATAGTTGAAGACGAATGGTGTGATTACAGGAGCTTTTTTATTATAAAGAAAACAAGTGTTGTATGATTGAAACATTGAGTTATTCTCATCTAATGGGCTACAAGACTAGAATTGTAATGCAATTTATGCTATATTCTTCTTATGGGAACTTATTTAAATCCGAACAATGAAAATTTTTATGATGTAGTGAATTCTGGACGTTATGTAGACAAAACCATGCTCATAGATGTTGCAAACAAAATGCTCGGAGACCCTACCTATAAATTTATTTGTGTCAGTCGTCCGCGTCGTTTCGGAAAATCAATGGCGGGTGATATGCTTGCGGCATACTATTCAAAAGGTGCGGATTCAAAAGAGCTTTTTTCAAAACTAAAGATAGCTAGAAAAGAAAGCTTTGAAAGACATCTTAATAAATATAATGTTATAAAGATTGATTTGAATGCGATGTTCTCTGAGTGGGGGAGCATTTCAGTAAAGTCGGAGAAAGCCAAATGTGTCATGAACTATGTTACTAACCTCATCTGCAATGATTTCATGACAGAGTTCCCTCAAATTAACTTTCCAAAGGATTTAACTGTATCTGGATTCATACAGCAAGTCTACAAGGAATCAGGTGAAAAATTTGTATTCATAATAGATGAATACGATGTTCTTGTTCGAGAGCAGGTAAACAAAGAAGATTTTAATCTCTATCTTGTCTTTTTGGTTTCTTTGTTCAAAAATTCGGAGCTAAAACCTGCAATAGCTCTTGCCTACATCACAGGAATTCTTCCCGTCATAAAGGATAAGGTTCAGTCAAAACTGAACATTTTTAAAGAATATACAATGCTTGATGCAGAAGATTTTGCAGAGTTCACAGGTTTTACAACAGAAGAAGTCCGCTCCTTGTGCAAGAAATATAATTGTAGCTTTGATGAATGTAGAAGCTGGTATGACGGCTACAAAATAGGCAACTACGAGATTTATAACCCTGAAGCCGTGATACAGGCTGTGCCAAAAGGTAAGTTCAAGTCATATTGGAGCAAGACTTCCAGTTATGAAGTCATTTCCGATAAAATCAGAATGAATTTTTCTGGAATCAAAGACTGCGTAATCAAAATGCTCAGTGGCGGAAAGGTAGATGTGGATGTTCAGAGTTATAAAAACACACTTTCGGATTTTGCAAACAAAAACGATGTATTTACTTATCTTATTCATCTAGGCTACCTTGCCTATGACGAGGAAAACGGACAGTGTTACATTCCCAACTGGGAAATAAGCGGGGAATGGCAGAGAGCCATTTATGATGATGAAAACTATGAAAAAACAAATGAGATAATACTTCGGTCAAAGGAACTTCTTTTACAGACTCTGCAATGTAATCAAAAAGCCGTAGAACAGGCACTGGACGAAAGCCATGTCCATGTAACAAGTCATAGAAGCTATAACAATGAAGATGCCTTGCAGTGTGCCATCTACCTTGCCTACATTTATGCACTGAATGAGTATATTATAGTGCGTGAAATGCCAGCTGGGAAAGGCGTTGCAGATATTGTTTACATACCCAAAAAAACAGAATTGCCTGCTCTTATAATTGAGTTAAAGCGAAATGGCAGCCCTGAAAGTGCTATAAACCAGATAAAAGAAAATCAGTATTTTAAGTGCCTTGATAGCTGGCAAGGCGAGATTCTTTTCGTGGGTATAAACTATGATGAGACAACAAAGAAACACGAATGCAAAATAGAAAGATTTGAAAAGAAATGAATTCTTATACAGTCAGAAAAGAAAGATACATAGATTTTTATTCTCAGCATCCCGACATCTGTATATTCTCAAGTCCTTGGTGGCTTGATGCTGTATGCGGTGTGGATAACTGGGATGTCATAATTATTGAAAAAAATGGGCATAT
>CAJOPO010000501.1 GCA_905236315.1 uncultured Treponema sp. | reverse complement strand
CTAACCACTAGACGAAGGAGACATAATCTTTTACTCTTCGATGTTCTAACTATATCATAAAAGGCTAATGAATGTCAATAGCAAAACAAAAAAAATTAAACTTTCATATCAAATTTTTTTATTAATCGCTCTTTTAACATTTGCACATCAGAATCATTTAATCCTAAATTAATAGCAGAATTAATATCATGCATAGCTTCTGAATACAAACCTAGATTAAAATAAGATAATGCTCTTCTATAATAAACATGGCTCTGGTAAGAATCTATAGCCAAAGAACGATTAAAACATTCAATGGCATTATCATCCTTTCCTAATATGCTATGAATAATTCCTTGATAGTAAATAGACCTAAAATTATTTTTATTGCAATCTTCGCTCTTTACAAAATCCGCCAAAGCTTTTTCGTATTCACTCTGTGCAAAATAAGCCATACCCCTGTGTTTATAAATAACAGAACAGACAACGGCATTAGGCTCAGGTTTTAATTCTAATATCTCGGTATAGATAGAAACAGCCTGAGTAAAATTGCCCATATTATGTTCATGTAGTGCCTGTAATACTAAATCATCTATGCTTCCCTTTATGTACGGAGAAGCAACTTCTGTTTTTGGCAAATCTTGAGGAGCAGAAACTTGGTGGCTTTCTATGCCCATCTCTTTATCAGTAAGTTCATCTGCCTTATCATAAAAGGTATTTCTACGGCAGCCTAATTCTGATTGCAAACGATTTTGATAATCACGTATTTCTTGAAAAATAGTATCTGCTAAAGAAAGGCTTGCGTTTATAGAAGCAAGTTTTCTACGTAAAGGTTTATCAAATGGATTAAACTCTGATTTATAAATTAGTTCATGTTCCACTTCTGCCCATGCGTCTTGCAAAATTGTTCTTATTTGTATTTCACAAACGATATTTTTGGGTAAGGCAGGAGAAACATTAATAGTAGGAAAACAATTTTCTGGTATAGAAATAAGAACATGCACTGATTCATAACCAAATTCTCTAAAAGATTGCTCAGCACCCTTTCGTTCCACTTCCTGCACACTAAAAGACGCTTCTAACTGTTTTCTAACAATCTCTAAGTCTTCCAAAAATGCACATATAACACGAATTCCCATCATATCTGTTAAAGTTATAAGTTCACTACTTTCAGCGGCCTCTATGGGTTTTTGCCTAAGAACTTTTTTGTAGTAACTCTCAAAAGACTTTATGCGTGCTTTATACGTTGGGGCAGACCCTATCTTTATAGTTTTTTTTAACTCCGCCTCAATATTGTGCAGCACTTCAGCAAAAACAGGCTTATAGCTTTCATATACAGTAAAAATCTTCTTTTTATTTGGTAGTTCTCTTTCCATATACCATGCAATTATATACAAAAAAGCCACCCTCCTAAAAGGGTGGCTCTCTATAAAATTAACTATATTAGTTAATTAACTACTCTTCCTGAGCAGAACCTTCATCAGAAGACTTTGCATAATCAGTAGATGTGAAAGTGTTTTCTTTGTCCATCTTGCGGTCTTCAATGTAGCGGTTAACCTGTTTGTTACCAAAGCGGCTCATTTCAAGATTCTGACGTGCAGCTTCTTTATCAGTTACGATGTGCCACAAATCTTCGTCATCAATATCGCGGTCAGCATTCAAAACTGCCAAGTCATAGATAACTTTTACATCTTTGAAGTAACCGATGAAGTTTCCACCAACATCAGAAGCATCGCGTGTTACCTGGAAGCCATTGAACTTAACAAATGGTATTCCACGTGGATAGATTGGATATACGCGGATTTCACGTGTACGTACTTCTGTAATATAATCAGGGTTATTCCAGATAAGTGTCTTCCAACCATCAAACATTAAGCTACCCATATAGTAGCGGCGTTCAACACCATCGTTGTCCTTCAAAAGAACATACAACTGATGTGGGAAGTTCATACCCATTGTTGTAACAGAAATAGATTTGATTGTTCCAACATTCTTGATTAAACCATAGCCATCTTCAAAAAGGTATTTACCCTTTTCTTCATCTGTCTGTTCCTGGCGGTTACCATTTTCATCTGCTGAACGCAATGGTTCATAAGCTTGAATTTCAAATGGAGGAACAATTCTTGCATTTGCATTGCTATTCCATTCTGGGAACAATACACGTACTGCTAAAACTTTGCTACCAGCAAAAGGAACGTCAGCGTCTTCTTTTACCTGTGCACCTGTTACTGTTGATAAAGCAACAGACTGTACATTTCTTGCAGAAGAATTCAACTCTACTTCCCATTCATTGTAGTACAGTGATGTCTTCATAAGTGACTTCTGGTCGTCGGTGAATGTGGCACCTGCGGCAACAGAATAATCCATAACAGTTCTGCTGTTCTGGGGTCTCTGTGGCTCATCGCTATCTTCGTTTTCCTCAGTCATAATATCTGCGTCAAGCAAAGTAAAATCGATGAGTGTTGACTCTCTAGCGAACCCTAAAGAACCTGCCAAAAGCATTGCAGCGGCAGTAAAAACTAAAGTCCTCTTCATTCGAAGCTCCTTTTTTATACACTTTTGATGTAGCCTTGTTAGATATAGTATCTATTAAGAATGTTTTTTTGTCAACGTCTTTTTTTGCAAGATTAGTTTTTTTTTTAACAAATCAGCAAAAAAATCGTTACATAGAATATATTAAAAAACATTTTTTTCATAAATTCAAGTAAATTTTAGACAAATTAGCCTTCCCAAAAGACACTTTTTCCGTCAATATACACCAAAATTGTATTTATTTTTGTGAATTGCTTCACAATATTCACTTTTAAGGCTTCCACTCCGTCTTTTATGGAAGCATCCCCTGCCTCTGGAAATAAGGCATCTTTACTAAGTCCCACATACAAAACATCATCTTTTTGTATGCAAAATTCAAGTGTAGTTCCATCTGCAAATAGTTTTTTATAACGATTTGTCATAGGTCCTAACAATAGTTCTTCTATAAAGAAAGAAACATCGCCTTGAATAGCATTTACTGGACTATGCCTTACTTCTGTACAAAGACCATCTGTACTATAGGAATAAAAATAATAAACAAAACGTTTATGAGGCTTATAAAAATATATAGACACAATAGCACAGGCTGTACATATAACAGCACATACTAAAAAAGCAATTATTCTTTTTATACTAAGGGCTTTCATTGTGCTCCTGTAAATCCTCCCGTCATTTCAAAATGAGTTATAAATGACTGAAGCCCATTATATATTCCAAGCGATAATTTCTGCAAGTAGGAATCATCAGATAAAAGTCTAGCCTCTTCTTCATTAGTTAAAAAACCTGTTTCTACAAGCACACTAGGCATTTTTGCATTGCGAACTACATACCATTCTTCTGCTTTTATTCCTCGCTTATTACTTAATGAACCCACTTGCGCTTCTATGCCGTCCATAACAAATTTGGCAATTAAAATGGATTCGTTTAAGTATTCTTCCTGCGTTATTATATTCATAATAGAAGCAAGGTCTTTATCGTCATAATCAGAGGAATCTATAACCTGCCTAGTATATCCTGGAGAAAGATACCAAGCCTCATAGCCAGAAGCATTTTTATCTAAGCTAGCGTTAACATGAATAGAAATGTATAAGATAGCTTCGTTTTCTTTTAACTTAACAGAATTAGCTATCTCTGTACGCTTTTCAAGAGAAACATAGACATCTGTTTTGCGCGTCATAAGTATGCTTTTATCTGGATACGCTTTCTTTAGATAATCATAAAGTTTTAATCCCACAGAAAGATTTATATCTTTTTCTACTACAGATACCTTTTTTCCATCTATAACGTGAGTTGCACTAGCTCCAGGGTCTTTTCCGCCGTGACCTGGGTCTATTAATATGGCTCCCACCCTATAGCCTGTTGCTTTATCTTGAGGAGTAGTTACGCTTTGTTTAGAACTATTCTTTGCACTTTCATTTGTTTTTGCAGAATTAGCTTTTTCTATCTTTAAGTATTGCTCAACACTATTTATAAAAGAAACTGTTGCTACAAGTTTATTATTTTCTATGAACGGAGCCTTTTCTTGCAGTATAACACCTTTATCTTGCAATACAAAATCATCCCCTACTCTAAAAGAAATCTGCCTGTTGTTTTTTTCTAGGGTGCCACTTCCTGATAGCGGGTCCCAATATAAAGTTATGGCAGAACTAATAGCTCTTTCCGTTAGATTTATAGTTTTTTCCGCAGAAAAAAGAGGCATTAAGCTTGTGATTGCTAAAAGTATAGCAAGAATTAGCTTTTTATTCATTTTTTTAATAATCCTTTGTTTTTATTTTCGGAATTTTTGGCACAATCAGAAACATAAACTATTCCCTGTAAGCCACCTATTATTAATGCATCCCAAAAATCTTGCATCTTAATAGCAGGATGATGTGGAATATATAAATCAAATAAAAATAAAGACTGTTTCATTGTTCTATGATTCCAATCTTTTACTCTATTTGCAGTACGTTCTAATTCTTTAGGTAAAAACTCTGAAACTTTTTTGTTTTCTGGTATTATAGGAAAACTTCTTGCATGTCTTTTTAAGAGTTGAATTTCTGAAGCCCTTAGCGTAAAAGCATAAGGAGGAAATGCGTCTTCGTCTTTTTTGCGTTTTCCCGCTAAAAAAGCCTCTGTTTCTGGATTATGAGACTCTAAGCGCAATAAAAGCTGAGATATAGCATATTCAGCCGCATCTACTGCCAAGTCATAATGATTTGATACAGCAATGCAATTACCACATTTTTCTACATTATTGCGTGGGAAAACAACTTTATCGCCACTACGGCTACGGAACAAAACATCTTTTACAAAGGGACTATGCTGCATATAATCCCCGCCTATGATTTCTTTTATTCTGCCTGGTATAGAAATCCATGCTCTTTCTGCCGCTGTACGAAGCGAAGGTATTTCGTAAATTGGAAAAGGCACGTCTTTTATGGGCAAGGGGTAACGCTTTTGCAAAAGTTCCTCTGGAGGCAAGCCACATGCTACTAACATAGCTTCTTTTGTTAAATGCACTGTAGAAGAATAAGGATATGTCCAACCAGACATATAACCACCAGAAAGTCTACCAGCAATCTCTCCTATCATAGGTCCATTTGCAGTATATTTTATATCAGCCTTAGCCACGCCACAACTTAAGCCTAAAGCCTTAGCCCCCTTTGCAAAAGTAGCTATAAGTTCCATACGCTTTTGTTTGTCAATAACAGTTGGCATAGTGTGCCCCATTTCTATAAAATATGGGGGATAGTATATATGGCGGTCTGCAAAACCTGTAATAGTAAATGTATTATTATAAACAATAGCGTCTATAGAAAACTCAGGACCTTCCATGTAGTCTTCTAATATAGCCCTACCACTGCGCGAATTACGCACAGCGTCCTCTACAGAAGGCAAAAACTCATCAGCATTTCTAATAAGACGGCAGCCTCTAGCCCCCATATTATCTACAGGTTTTACAACTAAGGGGAACTTTAGAGTATTAAAAGTTTTAGGCTGCAAAAAAGAAGCGATTTGAGAGCGGTCTAACTGTAAAAAGTTTGGAGAGCCAACACCTGCTTTTTTAAAACATTCTCTCATTAAAATCTTATTACTTGCGTTCAATGCCGCTTGATATGAATGTGCAGGTAAACCACACTTTTCTGCAATATAAGACACAGATGTAGAAAAATCTGTTCCTGCAGTAAACACTCCCACAAGATTTTTTCCAAAGGACTGTGCCAATTTAGTCAGTTTTTCTGTATCTTTTAAGTCTATAGGCTCAAAGCGGTCTGTAAAAGGAACACACACAGCAGCAGGATTTGCGTCTACAACAAGAGTTTTTAGTCCTAGTTCTCGTGCCGCTTCTATAGCAGGCTTTTGCATAAGCCCCGCACCAAGAATTAATATATATTTATCTTCCATAGTTATTTAACCTTTTTACAATAGACTTCAAAAGTATCCCCCAAATTAAACACTTTGCTAACAGTGCGCAAAGCCTTAAACTGAAAATCTTTTTCTTCCCAGTTATTTTTTCTAGCACTAGGAAAGCGTTCTGGGTGAATACCTGTAGAAACAATACGTTCCACCTTAAAGCCATATTTTTTTAATATGCTTGCAGCCCTTTTTGACTCCCATAAAGAATAATGGTCAGCGGGACTTTGTTCAAAAAAAGTTTGCGTATTATATTTACCGCTCACCCCAGAAGCAGAGGGGGTACTAAATGCAAACACGCCTCCAACTTTTACAAGTTCCCCTACAGCAGAAAGTACGCTATCTAAATCTTTAAAATGTTCTATAACATACCACATTGTAACGGCATCAAATTTATCTACACCAAACTCTGAACGTATATTTGTTTTAGGGAACTCTGCTTGCATTGCAGGAAACTTCATTTTATTTTTTACATATTCAACAGCATCCATAGAAATATCTATGCCGTACACTTGCCAGCCTGAATGATTTGCAACGTCTAAAAACGCTCCCAAGGCACAGCCTATATCTAAAATGCTAGGGGAACCAACATTATGACCTTTGCGGTACAGCACTTCTATATTGCTAAGGCGGCGCACACCTTGTGCCTTTATTTGAGCCATATCCTCTTCATAAGTCTTACCATATTGCTTTTGATAATCTTCATAAAAATATGCATGGTCATAAGAAGTGGGATTAGAATACATTGTCCAAGACATATATAGCATACCGCATTTTGCACATCTTCTAAATGTACGTTCTTCTGTGCGAGCAACAACAATGTCGCTTTTTTCTGGGAATGTTTGACATATAGGGCAACTAAGGCGTTCTCCTAGTGCAAGGTCTTTAATAAAGTCTGACAAGCTAGAGTGCTGAATGTTTTCTTCTTTTGCATACAGACTTTCTGGAGAACTTAAAAGATATTTAAACCTATCTGCATTTATTTCTTCTGCTTTTAAGACCTTATAGCCATAGGTATTAGCGAGTTTTTCATGCAAAGGAGTTGTTGCAAGCAATATAACAGCACAACCACAGGCTGCAGCTTCAAAAGCGGTAAAGCCATAGTGGGTAACAACTAAATCATAGTTTACTAAATGTTCACGAAGATTATTTATTGGTCCTGTAATCTTTATATATGACTTTAATTCATTGGGAATATCATTTTCTAAATCCGTCCTTGTAGAAATTAAAGTTACATACATGCCCGAAGACGCTAAAGCACAGGCAGAAGGAAATCCCAAAGAAGCAGGGTCCTCCCCACCAAGAACTACAAGGGCGGTATGAAGCCTAGAAGGGCGTTCACTAATATTGCGTCTTTTTTCTGGAAGGCTTATAAAACCGGGAGAAACTTTATTAGCCTTTCTTTCTATATCAACAGAGGGTATTATATCTAGCAGATAGTCTGCCCACTGTGTATTTTCCCCGCCTTCATCTAAGGCTATAACAGGGCATTTTTTTGAAAGTGAGGTAGCAAAATCTTCATCGGCTGCAAATAAATCAGTTATTGCACACTTATACTGTTCTGCATATTCTAGAGTATTTGTTATTTGAAAATCTTGAAGTCCTTCTTTTTTAAATCTTTCTAATATATCATTACATTCTTCTAAAGAAAAATCATCTGGAATATATACATCTCCGCCTGTTTTTATAGCAAGTTCTAAGCACCTATATAAATGACCCGTTCCCCTACCCTTTTGCACACTCGGAACAAATAAAACTGGATTACATACAGAAGGATTTTTTAAGCCTTCTAATATCTGATTATATGTATAAGGATCTTTTGTGGCATTATTACCAGAAATAGCATAAACTAAGGCACAAGCTCTTCTATAATCAGAAGGAGTATCTATAGTAGTGCGTAGTTTAGAATAATTATATTCAGCAGGAGCCTTTATAAAAAGGCTTCTAAAGGATTCTTTATGATTATAAAGAGCAGGCCCTACGTGTTCATGGTCATAGGGGTCATTAGTCATACTAGCAGCACGCAGTAAAGATTCTGCATCAAACATCTCTACTCCGCTCCCGTGTGGCAAGCCTGTATAAGTAATGTAATCTATATTGCTTTCTTCTTTATGATGAGAGTAATATTCTTTTATTAAATCTCTAACCGCTTCATAAAACAAAAAAGGATTATCTGCCGTTGCTCTAACAACTAGTTTTGCTTTAGATTCTTTTATAACGCCACAAAAACGGTCTAAAACGTCTTCTTTAGAGCCTGCAAATAAATGCCATCCACATTTTTTTGCAATTCCTTCTAATTCAGGGGCACTTTCTGTATCTGTTGCAAGGTAATACTTATCAGCAGGAACTTTTTTCATTGCTCTAAGAACCCACTCTAGCACACATTTATCACCTAAAGGCAATAAGGCTTTGCGCGGTAATCTTGTAGAAGAAAGTCTACATTGAACAATAAGAACAGTTCTTTTCTTTAATAATAAGTTCATTTTTCTTTTCCCCAGTTCTGCACAAGACCTACAGCATCACACTTAAAGCGATATTTATTTTCTGAAGTCCACCTTCTAGCATCTTTAAATAGTGCTATAGTTTCTCCTAAAGGACAGGAAGAACGACTATTAAACACAAAGAAAGAAAATAAAGGTATTTCTGCATGGTCATTTTTATATACAGGAAGTAAATTTTTCAAATAAAAACGCAAATAAGAATAATCTACAGTTTGATTTTCTTCTATCAAATCACCTGAATATGTAAGGCAGATAGAAGTATCTATTGTAGTTTTCTCTCCCCAAAGCCATGCTCTAAAAAACAAATCTGCTTTTTGCCAGTAAGGAGACTCTATAGTATAATCTACTCCTCCCAACTGAATAAACCTTTCTCTATCATAAAGGCCTGCCCAATCTGCTGCATAAAAAGTATCTGTATTATCAGAAGGTAACACCGAAGGTTCTACTTTAAAAATGGATTTTGTTACTTCGGGCATAAAATGAACAGGCACACTTTGATACGAAGAGGAAATTAACTTAGGGCAAATGCAAAATTGATTAAGGTCAATAAGTTTTTTTGCAAGGGTAGATGTAAACAAAATAGACTCCGTACACATATCATCTTGCAAAACAAGCACATGCTTTCCTGTAGCAGCAGCCATACCCATATTTAACATATCGCCTATAGTTACTTCTTCTAAGGCTATTAAAAACTTTACAGTAGGATATAGGCGAGAAACTTCGTCAATGCTATTTCGTGCACTGCTAGGGCATACCATAATTATGCTTTCAAAGCCATGCCTTAATAAATTATCAAATATGAGGCTACGGTAAGTGCCACCACTTCTGTTTAATACAAGACAGGTTACGGGGGTAAGGACTCTTTTTACATTTTCTGTACCCCCAATAGCAGAATAATTTATCTGCCTTTGATTAAAAATTGTAGGTATAGTATTCATCACAGCCCCCGCATTTTTCGTTATAAACATTTTTTAGGTGTTCTTCTAAAAGCGCAGTTCCCTTGCTCCATACACTTTCTACACCTTCCATAAAGACATTGCCTACAGATGGCTCTGCATAGCAATCTTTACATATTGGCACATTGCCATCTAAAAGAATAAATATATCTCGCTTTAAGTGCCAGCAAGGGCAGCGTTCTAAAGGAGATAAATCTGCAGGCTTTTTATCTGGCAAAAGTCCACAGAAACTATCATATTTTTGTATAATAACATTAATATTGCCACTAAGAGATTTTTCATGCCAAAAGCGATAGAATTGTTCTAATTCGTTTTCATTTTCTGTCATACGAGTAAATTGAATATACGTGCTTCCTGCAAATAAAGAACTAAGCGTTTCTACACTTTCTATAGCTTTTGAAAAAGCCGTTTTATTTTCATTTATTACACAATCAGTATGTATTTTATCATACATATCTTGGCTAAAGGCATCTACATCTACTATCCATATTACAGGAACATAACCATTTGTACGTGGTAAAGCATTTGCTGCCACCTGTGCTATGCTTTGCGCAATTTCTTTTGTTAATAAAAGTCCGTCTGTTTCTATTAAAACAGAAAGCCCTGCGTAATCTAGCACAGTTTGTATATAAGAAACTATATTAGGCACACTAAGAACCTCTCCAAATGCACTCAAACTTACGACTGCTGTATCAGAAAGTTTTGCTGCCTGCTCAATTATGCTCTTAAAGTTTTCAAGGCTCATATATTTAGAGTCTTTTAAAACAAGTTTTTTATATGGACTATAGGGAACTAAACTACTACAGCCTTCTGCAATTTGTATATTGTAAAAAGCAGGAACTGTTCTTTGCACACTTGCTGTTTTATATGCCAGTTGTGTAAGTGGCAAGGCTTTTTGCTCTATATTTGAGTCCTTTGCTAAAGAATAAAGTCTTGAACACGATGTTAGTTTTTCTAATGACGAGCAAGAAAAATCAAAGCGTAGCATACGGAAGTCTTTAGGGGCTATAACAGACTCAATTTCAAAAGAGTTTAAATCCCCTTCCATAATGCTAAATATACTATTTGCCCCAACAGAAGCCTCGCCTTGTGCTTTGCGCTCATTTTCTGCTAAAGTTGCCATTATATTAAGAGTGCCTAAAGCGATTACCTCTGGGGCAAAGCCTAAAGGCCAACCTTCTGCAAAGGTATATTCTGCTAAATATTTTTGATGATATTCTAAAACTTGGGAAGAAAGCTCTGCGTCTAAAAAGGGCTTATCTGCCATTGCATATACAACCGTGTCAGCAGAACATGAGGCACAAGAAAAAGCCATTTGTTTTAGTAGTGTATGAACATTCCATTTAGAAGCGCATACTGTATTTATTTGCACATCATTATTTGAATAAATACTTATTAAGGATTTTACTTTTTCTTCTGTTGCAGGATTTACGGCAATAACTATGCCTGCATTATTTTCTGAATCAAACTTTGTAGCAAATTCTAAAGAACGCTCAAAAGCAGACTTTTCAGAAAAAACAGGAGAGAAAGCATAATCACATCTATCAAAACCAGCAAACAAAAATACAATAAACTTCATTTCTTTGTTTATCGGTTTTATAAATGTATAAAATAACATCTTGATAAAAAAATCCTTATAGGAATTCTTTTGTCGTAGCCCAATGCGGCACATCTCGCATTGCCGTAAGTCTTTTATCGTAGCCTAATGCAGCACATCACGCATTGCCGCAAGTCTTTTGTCGTAGCCCAATGCAGCACCTCTCGCATTGCCGTAATTCTTTTGTCGTAGCCTAATGCAACACATCACGCATTGCCGCAAAATTGGGGTTTTTAGGGGCATAGCCCCTAAACGATGCTGAAAAAGAGGGGAGGTTTGGAGGTACTCGCAACGAAGTTTCTAGCGGAGAAAAACCCGCTTTCGTGTAGAGGTTTTTCTTCCCTCCAAAAACACGGAGTTCAAGGGAACTCCCTTGAAAACTCACTTTCTGTATTATCTTTATTGCAAAAATGTCAAATTTGTTATATAGTTTATTCCTAGGCAACTTAAATGAAAAAGAAAAGAAATATTTTTACTCAAATCTTAAGCATTATAGGAAAGATTATAATAATCTTAGTAATACTTATTGCACTAGCATTACTTTTTCTTACAATAAAAGAATATAAACCAGAAGAAAGCGAGCATGTACAAATAAATGCAGGCGGTACAAAAACGCTCATGCAAGGCTCCACCATTTCCATCCTCACATGGAATACAGGTTATGGAGCACTAGGAAATAACGCTGACTTTTTTATGGACGGTGGCACTCAAGTAAAGACCGCAGATAAAAAACGTGTAGAATGGAATCTTGACGGCATAGTAAGCACAGTTTCTGTAAATAATCCAGATATAGTATTTTTTCAAGAAGTAGACAGAAAAGCAGACCGTTCTTTTAAAATAAATCAAGAAAAATACTTTGCACAGTCCTTTACAGACTATGATAGCATGTTTGCAAATAATTTTAAAGTTTCATTCGTTCCCTACCCCATTCCACCTATAGGACAAGTTGATGCAGGAATTATGACATTAAGTGCCTTTCCTGTAACAGATAGTATACGTATTCAGTTGCCCTGCCCCTTTAGTTGGCCTATGCGCACTTGCAATCTAAAGCGTTGCCTTATGATAAGCAGAATCCCTATAGATGATTCAAAAAAGCAGCTTGTACTTGTTAATCTGCATTTAGAAGCCTACGACTCTGGAGAAGGCAAAAAGGCACAAACTAAAATGTTAAAAGATTTACTACAAACTGAATATGAAAAAGGTAATTATGTAATAGCGGGGGGCGACTTTAATCAAGTATTTTCTTCTATGGAAAACGCTTTCCCCACTTATGAAAATATGTGGAAGCCTGGCTTAATAGATGAAGATAATTTTGAAGAAGGCTGGCAATTTGAAATGGATAATGAAGTTCCTAGCTGTCGCTCTTTAGATAAGGCTTATATAGACGCTGATAAAGATAATTTTCAATATTATCTTATAGATGGCTTTATTATTTCTGCAAATCTTCAGTTAGAATACTTAGAAACTATGGACGCAGGCTTTATATACACAGACCACAACCCTGTTTATATGAGAGTGAGTCTATTAGAATAGGGTGCCTTACAAAACACTTATGCCGTTTGCAAGAACCCAAATAGGAGATAATTATGTTTGAATTTGAAAAGGTATGTAAATCTTATGAAAACCTTTCTTATGATGAGCGCAGAGCTATATTAACAGAGCTTTCTGCTGTAATTTTACCAGCTACAACTCTTATAAGTGGTGGAACTGAAATATTTGAACTTTTAGTTTTGGCCTCTTGTGCAGCAGATGGCAGGCTAAGCGTAGAAGAATATTCTCTATTCAAAGACGCTACAGGAATAGATATTTCTTTTGATGCTGCAAAAGAAGTAGTAGATGTGGCAAAAGGAAAAGAAGTTAGAGAAGCAGCTGATTTAGCGGTAGACACTTTTGGAGCATTAGAACCTGCTATAAAAGAAGCAATGGTTTCTTTCTGTTTATGTATATGTTCTGCTGACGGACGTATAGGCCTTAGAGAAAGAGCATTTATAAAAAAACTCATAAAATAAAAATATTCTAGTATCTATATTCATTTTTATGTGTTATACTTATAAACGGAATGAGTAGCGATTACTTAAATCCAAATCTTTTACAGGAGGTTCGCTATGAAAAAGGCTTCAAAAATATTTACATTAGGTCTAGTTTTAATGATTCTTTGCTGTTCTGCAGCATTTGCAGACCCAGTAAAAAGTTTTTCGTTTATAGGTCTTACAAAAACAGAAAAGGTAACGATTACTATAAACGATGATGAACAGACTATAGAATATGCAACTCCTAGCGGGACAACTCTGTATAATGTATTAGATTATGATATATCTTTTGCACAAGATAATGGAAATCAAATATTCAAGGCAAAGGTTTATAACCCAATATATAATACAGGTTACGATGTTTTGCTATACGTAAGTAAATCTTTTGCAGATATAAGAATAGGCAAAAAACGACTTACTTTTACAACTATACGCACAAACAATGTAGAACCCTTAGAGTAAAATTAACACGGAAAGGGAGTTTTACAGTATATTCCTAAAAAACAGCGAGAAGGAGCCTTGCGGATTGAATCCGCAGAGGCGACTGGAAGCTGTTTTTTTTTCGTATGTGTACATTGAAAACTGATTTTCGTGTTGAAAGTCAATCTATACTTGCCCAAGACCCCATTTTTTAATATCATATTTTCCTATGAGCAAGCAAGAAAATGCAATCCATAATGTAACTAATGATGAAAAAATAACTATACAAGGCGCAAGAGAACACAATCTAAAAAATATCAGCGTAGAAATGCCCCGCAACAAACTAGTAGTAATAAGCGGTTTATCTGGTTCAGGCAAAAGTTCTCTAGCATTTGATACCCTATTTGCAGAAGGGCAGAGACGTTATATGGAAAGCCTTTCTTCTTATGCACGACAATTTCTTGGTAGAATGGATAAACCAGATGTAGACCTCATTACTGGTCTTTCTCCTGCTATATCTATAGAACAAAAAACTACACACAAAAATCCTCGTTCCACAGTTGGTACTGTTACAGAAATATATGATTATTACCGTTTGCTATATGCTAGAATTGGGCACGCCCACTGTCCTAATTGCGGAAGAGAAATAAAAGAGCAGTCCATAGACCAAATTATAGATACCATACTCAACTGGAGCACTGGCACAAAGCTAACAATACTTTCGCCTGTTATACGCGGAAAAAAGGGTGAACACATAAAAATAATAGAAGACGCAAAAAAATCGGGCTTTGTACGCGCTAGAATAGACGGTCTTATGGTGGAACTAGAAGACTCTATTAAGCTAGATAAACAAAAGAAACATACAATAGAACTTGTTATAGACCGCATTGTATTAAAAGTTGATATTCGTAAACGCCTTGCAGATTCTGTAGAAACCGCACTAAAAAGTTCAAATGGAATTATAATAGTGCTTCGTCGCGTAAACAAAGATGAAGAAGCCTATAATGTTGTTACAGCAGAACTTGCCACAAAGGGCAAATCCTATGACAGAGATGCTGATTATATAGAAGAAGAGGTATTTTTTAGTCAAAAAAACGCTTGTCCTGACTGTGGCATAAGTATACCTGAATTACAACCTAGACTTTTTAGTTTTAACAATCCTTTTGGGGCATGTCCTGATTGCACTGGCTTGGGCGAAAAAATGGAATATGACAAAAATCTCATAATGCCAGATGCGGACTTAAGTTTTAATGAATATGCCTTAGCCCCATATAATCCAGAAGGAGCATGGAATCATGCAATGTTTTCTGCTATAGCAGAGGCAGGTGGCTTTAGTTTAGACACCCCTATGAATAAACTTACTAAAAAACAAAGCGATTTCCTATGGAATGGAGACGCAGAAAGAAGTATTCATTGGGTATATCACAAACAAAGCGGAGAAGGTCAAAGTTCTTATAACAGACCATGGCTTGGTATTTTTGCAGATATGAAACGCCGTTATGCAGAAGCATGGGGCGATAACATGCGCGAAGCTATGGAAAAATATATGAGCCATAGAACATGTGCTTCTTGCAAGGGCAAAAGATTAAGAGCAGAAGCCTTAGGCGTTACCATAGGAAACAAAAATATTTGGGAACTTACAGAGCTATCTGTACTAGAAACAATAAGTTTTTTTGAAAATCTTAATTTAACTGAAACAGAAAATAAAATAGCTTCACAAATATTAAAAGAAATAAAATCTCGCCTATTGTTTTTAAAAAACGTAGGCCTTGAATACTTAACCCTAGAGCGTTCTGCGGCGACTCTTTCTGGCGGGGAAGCACAGAGAATAAGGCTTTCCACACAAATTGGTAGTGCCTTAACAGGTGTTATGTATGTTTTAGATGAACCTTCTATAGGCTTACATCAGAGGGATAATCAACGCCTTATAAATAGCCTTACATATCTTAGGGATTTAGGAAATACCGTTATTGTAGTAGAACACGACGAGCAAACACTACGCACAGCAGACTGGTTAATTGATATAGGACCAGGAGCTGGAGTCCATGGTGGAAACGTTATGGCTTCTGGTACACCAGAGCAGGTAATGGCTGTAGAAGATAGCATTACGGGGCGTTATCTAGCAGGAAAAATCCGTATGCCCATTCCTAAAGAAAGAAGAAAAGGAAATGGAAATGTTATTCGCATACAGGGAGTAAAAGAACACAATCTAAAGAACATAAACATAGAGATTCCCTTAGGCACCTTTACTTGTATAACAGGAGTTTCGGGCAGTGGAAAATCTACTCTACTTAATGACGTTTTTTATCCTGCTGCAAGCAATAAAATAATGCACACAGACTATGAAACTGGCTCATATAAAAGCATTACAGGGCTAGAATACATAGATAAAGTTATAAATATAGACCAAAGCCCTATAGGAAGAACTCCACGTTCTAACCCAGTAACCTATATAGGTGTATTTGATAAAATACGAGAATTATTTGCCTCTTTGCCAGAAGCAAAGGCACGTGGATATAAGGGAGGCCGCTTTTCTTTTAATGTAAAAGGTGGAAGATGTGAAAATTGTCAGGGGGCTGGAACAATTACTATAGAAATGAACTTTTTACCAGATGTATTTATTCAATGCGATGTTTGTCACGGAAAAAGATTTAATCAAGAAACCCTTGATGTTTTATATAAAGGCAAATCTATAAGTGATGTATTAGATATGACTATAGAAGATGCTGCTTCATTCTTTAGTAGTATTCCTCATATAGCAAAAAAACTTCAAACGCTAAAAGATGTAGGCTTGGGCTATATCCAACTAGGTCAAAACGCCCTAACCCTCTCTGGCGGTGAAGCACAAAGAGTAAAACTTGCAAGCGAATTAAGCCGTCCTTCTACTGGTAAAACGCTTTATATACTAGATGAACCAACTACAGGTCTTCATTTTGTAGATATTATGCAGCTTATGAAGGTTATACAAGCACTAGTAGACAAGGGAAACTCTGTAGTAATGATAGAGCATAATATGGACGTTATCTGCCAAGCGGACTACATCATAGACTTAGGACCAGAAGGTGGCTCTGGTGGCGGTAGCGTAGTTGCAAGGGGAACTCCAGAGGAAGTTGCCCAAAATAAAAATAGCTATACAGGAAAGTATATAGGAGAACTCCTTGAAAGAGAAAGAAGTTTCTCTTAACTGCTGTATGCATAAAAAAAGGGCTTTTATTTTTTTTATCTTATTTCTCTTCTATACATATTTTGCTTTTGCAGAAGAAGAAAATATCTCTGTTATAAAAATAGAAAATGCTCAAAAAACTGAATACTACAAGGATTCTCAAACAGAAGAAGAAATTATAGAATTAACAGGAACGGTATCTATTAGCGTAAGCAAGGGTAATACAGTTACTCGCATTACAGCCTCTAAAATTACATTTAATCGAAACACATCAATGTTGTTTGCACAAGATGGTGTTACGCTAAAAAAAAAAGGTGGCAGTGACGGAGACCAAGATATAAGTGCAGATACATTGTTGTTTAATACAGACACCTTAGAGGGCATATTTGACAATGGACGAGTTGTACAAACGCAAAGTTCTGCCATAAATCTACCTTCAGGTTCCACTATAGTGGTATTTGCCGATATATTTGGTAGAGATTCAGAATCTACCATTGCATTTAAGAATGCCTTCCTTACCTTTTGCCCAGAGCTAGACCCGCATTGGAAGATTTGGGCTTCTAGGATATGGCTTTTGCCAGGCAATGAATTTGCTTTTTTTAATGCCGTTTTATTTATAGGTCATATTCCAATACTCTATCTACCTGCATTTTATTACCCTAAAGACGAACTTGTGTTTAACCCCTCTTTTGGCTACGATAATCGCAAGGGTTATTTTATACAAAATACAATCTATTTATATGGAAGAAAACCTCTTGAAGAAGTTTCTGATGATAGCGATGATGTGGGAAAGGGATTATATAATTTTATGCGGCCAACAGAGCTAAAAGAGCAAAGGCAAGAGGGGCTTATTCTGCATAACCTAGACCAGCCATACACAGGAAACACTACAAATTATTTTAAGGTTATGGCAGACTATTACACAACTCTAGGGGGAATGGTAGGCTTTGAAGGGCAAAAAAAGAATGGGGACTATATAAGCAACCTGTTTGCAAATGCACATATAGGTTTTAGTAATACAATATTTTATAGTAGTAAAGGTAAATATATTCCATATTCTTCTTCTGGAACTATGTATAAAGATGAATCTAATTTTTTGGGTTTACAATTACCATTTAGATATGGTACTGATTTAGAATTAACATTAAAAAATCCCCTTACCCTAAATATTTCTATGCCAATATATTCTGACCCTTACTTTAAAGATGATTTTGAAGACCGCAGTGAATATATGGACTGGATTGGCTTCTTTATGAATAATTCAGAAGATGATGATGACGATGATACAACCGTAACCTCTCTTACATGGTCAATGACAGGTTCTTATAAAATACCTTTTCCTTCTATTATAAATCCATATATTTCTACAGTTGAGTTTACATCATTTTCTTCACAGCTTATATTCAGTAGCAAAACAAACGCTCTATCAAGCAGTGATAACTGGAGTACATATAGTCCACAAAGATTGTTCTATTATCCTTCAAGCATTACCCCCATTAAGTTTTCTTTAAAAATAGCAGGAACGCTTTACCAAACTGACTATACTAAAAGTTCAAAAGAAAGCGTAAACTTTCCAATTCCTTTAGAAGCCCCAAATGAATTAAGCAAGAAAAAAGAAGATTTAGAAGATGAGGATAAAACGGAAGATGAAGAGGAAGGTTCAGAAGCAGAAGACCATTCAGAAACTTTTTCTTTGGACATTCCAGACCTAAACACACAAGAAGCCGCTTCCCCATTTACAGTGAGTGGCATTAATTATTCCTTAGGATATTCTATAATACCACAATTTACTTCCCAACTAACTTATGATGCCTCTGAACTAAGCGCTCCAGAAGATTTTAATTGGAATGAATTGCAATCTTCTTATATGCAAATAAAAGTACCCATTACATTAGATAGTACACTTTCTTACAGGGATAATCTTCTTTCTGTAACAAATACCTTGCTCTTTTCTCCTGTATATCAAGAACACCCTAATTTAGACGGATATAGTGAATCCTCTGCAAAAAGTATAAAAACAACAGATTACAATGCTAGAAAGTTAGACCTCTCTGAATCAAATGTAATAAGCTTTAAGCCCTTTATATACAATAGCGTTTTTAAAGATACAGGCTTAACTTGGAATACCACAGTGCAACTCATAAGAACAGAATTTTTAGGAGATGCAGATAATCCAGAGTGGGAATATTTAACTATGGATATTTCTGATGAAGACTGCGTAACAGTTCATACCCTTTCAGGCTTGCTTTCTGCACAAGAAAGTGATGATTTTAAGCAAACATTAGAACTTTCCACCACTCTTCCCCCTCAAACAGATGAATATACGTGTACTTTAGGTTTTACTTTTCCAGGAACTACACTTTCTTTTGCTAGTGGCATAAAGAAAACAACAACTTCAAGTTCTAGCTCTAGTGCTGACGAATGGGAACTAGAGCCATTTAAGCAGTCTTTAAGTGTAAATCTATTTTCAAAAAATTTAGTATTCACAGAATCTTTTAATTACAACTTAGAAGATGGCTATGCAGATTCACTAAAGCTATCTCTTACTTTATGGCAAAAACTACAAGCCTCTTACATAATGTCTTACACCTATGGCTACGATTTTGATTCAAATTTAGGGTGGGAAGTGCGCTCTACAAAAGAGTTCCTTGCAGAAAGTGCCAGCCTTGCTCTAACCCTACCTGCAAAAAATTATCACTATTGGAAAAACCGCATTGCATGGGCACCTTCTCTTAGCACAAGTGTTGTTTATGATTTTTTGCGTCCTACAAATAGCTATTTTAAATTCATTCCTGCACTAACATTTAAAATAAATGATTTCTTAAATCTTACATTTAGTGCAGAATCAAAAAACTCAGTAATATATAGATATTTTCAAGAATACACAGGTAGCAATATTCAACTACCAGGGGAAACAAATATCTTAAAGGATTTAATTAATTCTTTTGCCTTTTGGGGAGATGATACACTTTTTGATAGTGAGCAAACAAAAAGAAAGGCTTCTGGCTTTAAGTTAAAAAGTTTTAAAATTGCTATAACTCATGAATTATGCGATTGGGATTTTTCTGCAAGTTATAGTGTTAGTCCTCGCTTAACTACAGTTGACGGTAAGAAAGTATATAACTTTGACCCATATATAAACATCTCTGTTTCATGGCATCCTCTTAGCAGTATAAAAGCTTCTGTTACAGATAATTATGGCACATGGAAACTAAACTCAAGTGATGATGACTAGAAATTAGACCTTTAAGTTTTGTAGATGAGCCTAATATATACTTATGGAAATCAGTTTTACAGTGTACTCCTAGAAAAAAAACAGCGAAAAGGAGACTGGAGGATTGAATTCTAAGAGGATTACAAAAACACTCTGTTCGTGCTGCCTCGTAAGCGGCAAACGTAAATAATTACAAAGCACACACATTCGTAGCAAGCGTGCGAATGTGGCGTGTAGAGGGCTAGCCCTCGATTT
>CAJOPO010000500.1 GCA_905236315.1 uncultured Treponema sp. | reverse complement strand
TCTATGCAGGGAAGAATACAAGGACTATGTGAACAAAGGGTGTCCTATGGTTTTAGGAGGTCCTTTAGGGCATATAATGGCAGCAAAGGCAGTTGCATTTAAGGAAGCAAGGACTGAGGAATATAAGACTTATGCTCATAATGTTGTAAAAAATGCACAAGCTCTAGCAGAGGAATGTATAAAACTAGGTATGAAGTTACAAACAGGTGGTACAGATAATCACCTTATGCTAATTGACGTAGACACTGCATACAATCTTACAGGCAAGCAAGCGGAAGCAGCATTGTTTAAGTGTGGGGTTACGGCAAATGCAAATGCTCTCCCCTATGATAAGAACGGAGCATGGTGGACTAGTGGAATAAGGATTGGTACTCCAGGTCTTACAACTCTTGGTATGAATACAGAAGATATGAAAGAAATTGCTTCTATAATAGATTTTATATTAAAAAACACAAGAGCAGGACTTACTAAAGATGGGAAAAAAGCACGTGGAAAAATAGAATTAGATGACTCTATTATTAAACAAGCAAAAGAAAGAGTTAATAAATTATTAAGTGCACATGTACTATATCCAGAACTTGATTTAGATTTCTTAAAGAGGGAGTTTGTAAAAGCTTAAAAATATGAGTGATTTAATTCAACCTAGAATATTAAAGGGCTTTAGAGATTTTCTACCTCAAGATGAAATTCTCAGAGCTACCTTAATAGAAAAACTTACAAAAGTGTATCGTAGTTATGGCTTTGTTCCAATAGATACACCAATACTTGAATATACAGAAATCCTTTTACGCAAAAGTAATGGTGAAACAGAAAAACAGGTATTTCGTTTTCAAGATAATGGCAAGCGTGATGTTGCAATGAGGTTCGACCTTACAGTTCCTTTTGCCCGCTTTACTGCTGAGCACAAAGAAGAATTGTACTTTCCTTTTAAACGCTATCATATAGCAAAGGTATGGAGAGGAGAAAAACCTCAGGCAGGACGCTATAGAGAGTTTGTTCAGTGTGATTTTGACACAGTTGGAAGCGATAGTGCAATAGCAGACTTTGAAATCCTTGCTTTAATGAAAGCTGCATTAAATGCTATTGGAGTTAAAAAAATACAAATCCATGTAAACCATAGAGGGATTTTTAATAGATTTTTAACAAAACTGAATATAGAAAATAAAAGCGAAGAAATCTTACGATGTGTAGATAAAATTGCAAAAGTAGGCGTTGAAGAAGTAAAAACAGAGCTTGTAACTATAACTAATAGTGAACAAATCGCTAGTCAAATTTTAGAATATATACAACCAAAAGAAGATTTTCTTTCTACACTTGCACATATCGAACAGCTTTCTGGTGGTCAAAATGATGATGTACAAAGACTTAAAGACATCTATTCTATGTTGCAAGCAGCAGGAATAGAAAGTACGTACATATTAGACCCTAGCATTACACGTGGATTAGATTATTATACAGGTGTAGTATATGAAACTTTTCTTACAGGTTTGCAAAGTATAGGTTCTGTATGTTCTGGTGGTAGATATGATAACCTTGCAGGTTTATATATGAAAGATAAACTTCCTGGAGTTGGAGCTAGTATAGGTTTAGATAGACTTATAGCAGGTCTTACAGAATTAGGTCTTACTAGCAATCAGGGAAGTTATCTTGATGTAGAAATATATAATACAGAAAAAGAACTTGCTGTGCACTATCAAAAGATTGCTAGTTTATTACGCAATAATAATATATGTGTAGAAGTATTTCCTGACTGTGTAAAAATGAATAAACAATATGCAGTTACAGAAAAAAAGAATATACCTTGGGGAATTTTTATATCTAAAGAAGAAAGTTCTAAAAATATGCTTACTCTAAAAAACTTAAAAACTAGGGAACAATTTGTTTCAATTAGCTTAGAACAAGCTATAGAAAAGATTTTAGAGAAATAGGCTTCTGTTTTTTAGACAAAACTCATAACATTCGGGAAGGTATTACGAAATGTATCCTATGTTAAGCGTGTCATTCTGAACACACAATGCTAGTAGGCGTTGTATTGTGGAAGAATATACTGAATCTTAGCGTAAATCTGCAAAGCTTGCAGATTTTTCGCTAGCAACGACTATTGCTCAAAATGACAGCTGAAAGGTCTAGCATACTTTCGTAACACAACCAGATTTTTTATTCTATCACTACTTTGCTTACTCCATATACCATAGCCAGATAATATTTAATTTAAATCAAAACGTTCAGAAACTGTTTGCGCCTTTAATCTATTATCATAAACTTCAACAACGGTATTATCAAGCCAACCTTTTTCAAACTTATACCATGTGTATACAACGTTTTCACCTTCTTCATTTTTTGCATTTTGATAGTAGCAACCTTCTATTTGCATAACATCTCCCTGTCGAGCATGAGAAGAAACTTCATACTCAAAACCATGGTCTACTCTAAAAGCAGCATAAGGAGAACTTACAACAGCCCACTCTACCCCTACAACAAAAGCAGCCTCATCATTGCTATCTAATTTTATAGTCTTATTTTTTATGCAAGATGTAAGATTTAATAAGCAAAATATAAAACAAAAAAAACAAATATAGACTTTACTATTCATAAAAATTTAAATCTTTCCTAAAAAGGATAGCATCTCTAAAAACTAAAGTTTTTACCTGCTGTTGCCAAAATATATTCCTTTACTTTTGGATAAATGAGCATATCACTATCAACAAAGTTTAAAGAAGGGATGTCTTCTATATCAATCCATTTATATTCGGTGTGTTCACTTAAAGAATATGACTCTGTGTCTTTTTTTGTAGGTAGCAATACTTCATAAGCAAATAAAAGCACTTCTTCACCATTATGCATAAAAGAGTTCTGCGTTATAAGATTTTTTACTTCTATATCTATACCAAACTCTTCTTTATATTCACGTTTTAAGGCTAAAGCATTATCTTCGTTATTTTCCACCTTTCCGCCTGGAAATTCCCATCTATCACCCATTTGGCCTACAGGAACACGATGAGCAATAAATACAGAGCGACCTTCAAAAGCTATACCAGCTACAGATTTTTTTACCATCTCCCCCTCCTAAAAAATAACAACTTGAGGAAAAATAAAGTGTAAAAGCCCAGCTATAAGACACAAAACTCCTATATATTTTCTTGAATTAACAAATAAATTTTCTACAAATGTAGGTAATTCTAAAGTTTCTAAAGAAGAACTAGTTACATATTCAATAAGCAAGGCTCCACCAGCTAATAAACCTGCAATAACAGGAAGCAAATCTCCTACTACAGGTATATCGCCTTTAAAGACTGCAAATATTTTTATGATAGCTACAATAACAGCACAAATACCTATAACAAAACGTAAAGTTTTATTATTTAATGCATTAAAGTCTTTTAAGGAAGAAGATTTCTCTATAGATTCTTTACTTTCTTCGTTATTCTCAATAGGATTTTCGCCAAAATCTTCATCACTAGAAAAATCCATAGAAAATGATTCTTTAGAAAGTTCATCACCATATACAAGTATTAAACCTGCAATTATATTAATCAAAATCGAAAGAAAATAAAACTGTACCATAGTTTACCTCCAATAATATTATAATCTGTTATGGGAGCCTCTAAAAACTTCAGTTTTTAGAGGCAACTTTGAAAATGCGATGTTGTAAGTCGC
>CAJOPO010000499.1 GCA_905236315.1 uncultured Treponema sp. | reverse complement strand
TTGTAAGTCGCGCTATTATAGCGACTTACAACTCGCAGGAACCTCGAAAAACTTTCTGAAAGGGAGTTTTTCGAGGTTCCCTAATGTTAATCTTGACGGCTCTATAGTTCAATGTTAAAATATAGACCATACAGAAGTGTCAAATTTAAGCTAGAGTTTATTTTATAGCTTGAATATAGATTAGGGAGTTGTATTTTGAATTTAGATGACAGCTATGCTTACATACCATTACTTGCTATAGCACTAGCAGGTTGTCTGCTTATGGCTTTATTAGTAATAATACGAAAGCGTAGTACTGCACGAGTAAGTTTTATAGCATTTGTAGCAGATGGCTTAGTAATTGTAGCAAGTTTGTATTCTGCAATGATGGTTCTCTCTGGTAACTCAAAAAGAAACGCATTTGAGTGGTATGCACTTATCCTATTTATCGCTATTTTTATTATGCTCCCCTATTGTCTAATGTTAGCTACATTTGAGCCAAAAAAAATAGAAAAACTAGTTCCAAAATCATACAACAAAGAAGTTGAAAAATTACAAGAAAAACAAGAAGAATTAAAATCAGAAACTAAAGAACTATCAGAAAATGATATGTCTTTAATAAATATAAGTCGAGATTTTATGGTTCATGCAGCAGATGCATATACTTCTGAAAAAGGAATGAATTCCTTTTTGGAATATATAAATACAGTTATAAAAGAACAAATAAATGCAGATGGTGCTGCCATAATGATGGTTGATGACTTTGAAGATGTAATAGCAGTAAAAGCATTTGAAGGAGATTTTCCACCACCATATAAACTACCAAGCGATATGCCCCATAAGCCTGTCCGTGTAGCTACAAATTTTAAATTCGCATCTTTTACACTAACAGACAATGTTTTTGGAGAGATTGCTTCAAGTGGTAAACCAGAGCTTATTACACATCCAGAAATGGATTCTCGTATCTATCAAAATGGTCCTGAAGAATTCTTGAAGTGTGGTAGCTATATAATGGTTCCTATGAAAGTTCAAGATACTGTTATAGGTCTTACAGCCCTTGCTAGAAAAAAAGATTCAGAACTATTTAATGAAGAAGACCTTAAGAAAACTATAACATTATCTGATTTTGCAGCAGCAACATTAAAAACTGTTATAACAGTAACAGATGTTATTGAACAGAGAGGCCTTTCTAAAGAGGCAGAAATAGGGGCAAAAGTACAAGATTCATTAAAACCCAAGAAACTTCTCTCTGTACAAGGATTGCAACCTAGTGTCTTATGGATTCCTTCCGAAGGTGTTTGTGGTGATTATTATGATATGATAATATCTAGGAAGGATAGAATTTCTTTCATACTAGCAGATATTGCAGGCAAAGGAATGACTAGTATTGTAATAATGACTATGATACGTGCCATGTTAAGATTAGTAGTAAACACAACACAGTCTTCGGGGAAAATTCTTTCATGGGTAAACAGAGGCATTTCAGCAGACTCTTATAACTTAGACCATTTCGGGTCATTAGCCTTGATTAATTATAACCCCATTTCTCATACTGTAGAGTTTTCTACAGGTGGCAATATTCCAATTTATTACTATAATTCAGAAACAGGTTTCTGTTCTCAGATTTCACAGACAAGCGAGCCTATTGGTGTAGAAAAAGCAACAGAATATAAAGATTTTGTGCAAAAAGTTAAATCTGGTGATATAATAATAACATATACAGACGGCTTAGTTGAATCTTTAAACGAAGCTGGTCAGCAATATACAAATACTTCTTTGTTAAATATAATTAGTGCTAATCACAATAAGCCTAGCAAAGAAATTGTAAATCTTGTTAAAGCTGACTTAAAAAAGTTCTGCGGGAACGTTAATCAGTTTGATGATGAAACGTTACTTGTAATAAAAATTCAGTAATTCGTGGATATAAGGAGTATTACTTATGGAACTGAAAATACGGAAAAATGGCGAAGTATACATCATTGATGTAAATGGCGAGATGGATTTATACAATTCATACAAGTTAAAAGAACTTGTTATGAAGATGTTAGAAAAGAATGTTAAATCTTTCGTAATAAATCTTGAACAAGTAGATTATATAGATTCATCAGGAATTGGTGCTCTCATTTATATTTGTTCAACTATAAAGAAGATGAACCTAAAACTATATATTTCTAATATTCATGGTTCTGTAAAAAAAGTTATAGAACTAACAAAGCTTATGGGATACTTCCCTATTGCAAACAGTGTAGAAGAAGCCCTTCTTATGATTAATGAATAAAAGGAGGGGGCACAACCTATGGAAGTAATAAAGGAACTGCACGCAGATGGAAATGACCCTCTTTTTGATAAGTCAAATATGCAATATAAAGAGTTTCCATCTGATTTTAGGCAGATAAGATATTTTACTTTACTAATTGTGCAATCTGCACCTTTAGAAATAAAGGAAATAAATCTACTAGAGCAACAAATTAGTGAAGTTATAAAAAATGCTGTAAAGCATGGAAATCATTGCGATATTAATAAGAAAGTTCATGTATGGTATTCTTTTAATACAGCCCATGCGCATATAATAGTTGAAGATGAGGGAGAAGGTTTTAAAGACTTAGAAAAATGGAATGAATTCAATAGAAAAAGATTGGATTGTTTACATAATTCTAATTTTGAAGAACTTTCTAATTATGTTTCATTTAGAACTAAAAAATCTGATGAACAAGATGGTGGAAATGCATTATTTGCCGCTCTTGAATATTGGAATGGTGGATTTATCTACAATGACAAGCGAAATGGTGTGGCAATGTTAAAGAACTTTCAGCAAAAGAGACACGGCATTACAACAGGTGCAGAATAATTTTTCCATGATTAAAAAATAAAAAAGGCTATTTCTGAATAAGAAATAGCCTTTTTTATTTTTTACTGGAAGTGGCGGGGG
>CAJOPO010000498.1 GCA_905236315.1 uncultured Treponema sp. | reverse complement strand
CCAATCTATAGCTCCCTGCATTTTTATAGTGCAAATCATATTCTTTACAAGACCACTTTCTAGCCATACATGCACCCACTCTAAAAGTCTTGCAGGGTAGCATATAACATCGCTAAAGACCCAATCAAACTCTCCTAAATCTTGAGGCTTTAAAGTAAAAGCGTCATGTGCTTTAAACTCTACTAAGGGGCTTTCCATAAGAGAAGGAGCTAGGGGGCTTCTATCCACCGCTAAGACACTAGAGCCAAGACTTGTAAGTACCCAAGTCCAACCTCCAGGACACGCACCTGCTTCAAAGCAGCGTGATTCTTCATTAGGAAGTTCAACGTCAAAGTATGCTTTTGCAAGGCAAAGTGCTTCTTGCAGTTTTAAATATGCCCTACTTGGAGGATTTTCGTGGTCTTCTACAAACTCTATTCTTCCCGCTGGCAGAAAACTTGATGTTTTAGCAGAAGCAATCATAGTGTGTTCATCAAGTAAGGTATAAAGCCCTATAGAAGAGAGGGGGATATTATATGGAAAGATTTTCTTTTTTAAGTTTATAAAGGGGAGTTTTTCTTGTAATAAAGCAGAGCGTCTAAAGCATTTGTATTCATAGGGTGCCCAAGACCGCTGCATAGAACGCAAGGCCTTAGAAGCGTCCCCTATGGAATCAAATTTTATTAGCATTGGCTCTTGCAATACAGTGCTTGCCCAATATGGAACAAAGTTTTCTATTTTATCTTGCGATGTAAGAAGGTCGCCATATTCTGTGAAAGATGAAGATTGTATACCTAGTCTAGAAGAAAACTCCTCTAGCAGCATATTTTTCATTTCTGGGAAAGATAAAAAAGCAGTATTATTAAGTTTTTCTATAGTGTATGGCATAGAATTTAAAAATGTATAAAATGTGCTACAGAGCTAGAATACTTAAAAGAAGCAATTTTATCTTCATATTGTAAACTATGAATAAAATTAGAAAGTAAAGGGCTATCTTTTGAACGTAAAAACTTAAATCCTATCTCTGTTCCAGACTCTCCATTTCGAGTCCACTGAGGATTGCAAAGCATTTCTAATGAATTATTTGCAACTAATATTTTAAGTTTATATTCATTTTCCATATTGGGCAAAACGGGAACTGGAAACCTCACCTTACAACCTGTAATAGAAATATCATCAAGTACACCAGGCAGTACACACAGGTCTAAGGCATCCACCTTTCCAATTTCATTGTACCGTTCTTCCATTCTATGTTCTTTTCTCATAGGCACTTATTATGTACTTTTACTAAAGTAAGGTCAAGGTAATAGGAAAAATACAAATGGAAATACACAGACTATTTTTTTCTACTCGACTACATAGGGCATTTTTTATATACTAGATAAAAATATCATTTAGCATTTTCTGTTCAAAGATGAGGTAAAAATGGCAGATATACACATATTTCCAGAAGCACCAGAGGGAACTCCAGAAAGCAAATTTGTACACTTGCATGTTCATTCTGACTATTCCCTTTTAGACGGAGCGAGTAAATTAGATACACTTATAGCTCGTGCAAAAGAACTAAACATGAAAGCTCTAGCTCTTACAGACCATGGAAATATGTTCGGTATACTAAATTTTGAACATATTTGCCATGCAAATGGAATAAACCCCATCTGTGGAGAAGAGTTTTATGTTGCAGAGGGTAGCCACACAGAGCATAATGAAATACCCTATTCCAAAAATGGCAAACATTCATATTACTACCACCTTATTCTTATAGCCATGAATGATACAGGTTATAAGAACCTAAGTTGGCTTTCTTCTATTGCGTACACGGAGGGCATGTATTACAAACCTAGAATAGACTGGGAACTTTTGCAACGCTACCACGAAGGGCTTATTTGTCTTAGTGCATGTATTCAAGGAGAGGTACCTAAAGCTCTTTTATATGGAGATGAACAGAGAGCATACGAAACAGCACGCAAATACAAAGAATTATTTGGTCCAGAGCGATATTATATAGAACTTCAAGACCACGGATTAGAAGACCAAAAAGAAGTTTCTCCAAAGTTAATAAAACTAGCCCATGATTTAGATATTCCCCTTGTAGTTACTAATGATATTCACTATTGCCGCAGAGAAGATGCAGAAGCCCAAGATGCCCTTGTATGTATTGGCACAAAAAAATTAATGAAAGACCCTAATCGCATGAAGTTTCAAGGCGACCAGTGGTACATGAAAACAGAAAAAGAGATGTCTATTCTTTTTCCTAATTATCCAGAAGCAATGGAAAACACATTAAAGATTGCTTCTATGTGCAATCTAACTATACATCAATATAAAACGCAGGAACTAAAAGATACTCTGCCCATTTATAAAATTCCCAAAGAATATGTAAGTCAAGATGCCTTTGTTCTTCATCTAGTAGAAACAGGTCTTATGAAGCGATATAAAGAAATAACAAAAGAAATTATAGACCGTGCAATGTATGAGTTAGGCATTATATTTAAAATGGGATTTTCTGGCTACTTCCTTATTGTTTGGGAATTCATAAACTGGTCTAAAAAGAATGGTATTCCAATAGGTCCAGGTAGAGGCTCTGGTGCAGGTTCTCTTGTAGCCTATGCAATGACTATTACAGACATTGACCCCTTTAGATTTAATCTTATTTTTGAACGATTCTTAAACCCAGAACGTGTTTCTATGCCTGATTTTGATGTTGATATGGACTTTGAATTTAGAGGGCGCATAATAGAGCACACAGAAGAATGGTATGGGGAGCCACAGGTAGGGCATATAGTTACCTTTGGTACGTTAAAGCCCAAAAACGTTATTGCTGATGTGGGAAGAGTTTTAGATATTCCTCTTGCAGAAGTAAATATGCTAAAAAAATGTATTCCAGATAGTCCTAAAGCAAAGTTAAAAGATGCCTTTAGTGAACCTACAGAAAAAATGCCTGACGGTGGACAACTTATTCAATATAAAGATGACCCACGTTATAAAAAGCTGTTTGAATTATGCTTTAAGCTAGAAAATGTAAACCGCAATACTGGTCTACACGCTAGCGGTATGGTAATAGGTCTTACGGCCTTGCCAAACTGGGCACCAGTGTTTAAAGACGCAAAGACAGGGAATAAAGCAGTTCAGTATACTATGGATATTATAGAACCTTGTGGTCTTGTAAAATTTGACTACTTAGGTTTGAAAACTCTTTCTTTAATTCGCTATGCAGAAAATATTATAAACAAGCATAGAAAAGAAGGAGAAGTAGAGTTTCACGCAGAAGATGTTAGTGAAACTGACCCCAAGACCTTTGACTTATTCTGCAATGGTGATACCGTTGCTGTATTCCAGTTTGAATCTCCTGGCATGCAAAAGATTTTAAGACAGGCAAAGCCACGTTGTATAGAAGAAATTGTTGCTTTAAATGCACTTTATAGACCAGGACCTATGGACTATATTCCTCAATACATTGAAGGCAAATGGCACCCAGAAACAATACACTATCCTGACCCCTGCCTTGAAGATATTCTAAAAGAAACTTATGGCGTTATGGTTTATCAGGAACAAGTTATGCAGGTTTCACAACGCATAGCAGGCTTTAGTTTAGGAGCAGCAGATATGCTTCGCCGTGCAATGGGAAAAAAGAAGCCAGAAGTTCTTATGGGTAAGAAGAAGGAATTTGTAGAAGGAGCCTTAAAGCAGGGATTTACAAAAGAACATGCAGAAGAAATATTTGAAATTATGATTCCTTTTGCAGGCTACGGCTTTAATAAAAGCCACGCTGCTGCATATTCAGTTGTAGCGTATCGTACTGCATGGCTAAAAGCAAATCGCCCCGCAGAGTTTATGGCAGCAAACTTAACTAACGAAATTACTTCTACAGATAAACTACCTGCATACATCGAAGAAGCTCGCAAAATGGGCATTCCTGTAGACCAGCCTGATGTAAACCGCTCTGATGCCATATTTGATGTAATAGACGGAAGAATTGTTTTTGGTCTTATGGGTATAAAAGGTATGGGACAAGGAGCCGCAGATGCTATAGTAAAAGAACGAGAAGCAAATGGTCCATACAAAAGTTTTTCTGATTTTCTTTCACGCATTAGTTTTAAGGACGTAAATAAAAAAGCTATAGAAGTTCTTATAAAAACAGGAGGCTTTGATAAACTAGATAAAAACAGAGCAACCCTTATCTTAAACTACGAAAAAGCTATCGCCTATGAAGAAAAGAAGAGGCTCGGAAATGATAGCGGACAAGTAAGTCTATTTGAAGATTCTGGTATACAGGAGTTTGCAGAGTACACTTATGAGGAAATAGAAGAACTTCCTAAAATGGAACTTCTTAATATGGAAAAAGACCTCATAGGTTGCTATGTTAGCGGACACCCCTTAGATGATTGGCGCAGTATAATGGACAAATGCGCAACGGTAAATAGTTCAACCATTGAGCGTGCTGCAAAAGAAGACAAAGCATTAAAAGATAGTCTTGCTGCAAGTGGTAGAAAATCATGGCAGACTAAAAATCTTGGAAAAACATATACCGCAGTAGGAATGATTCAAGACATACGTACTACCATGACAAAGAAAGGAGAGCAGATGGCTTTTGCAAAGTTGGCAGACTTTAAGGATAGTATAGATATTACATTCTTTCCTAAAATCTGGGGAAGCATTCGTGATAAAATCGAAAATGAAAATGTATATGCCTTTACAGGAAAGGTAGATGGCTCAAGAGATACACCTAGCTTACTTGTTGATACTATGGAAGACCCTAACAATCTAAAAGAACATTCCATTTCAAGTATACATATACAAATAGAAAATTCTTATAAAACTCCAAAAGAAATTAATCATATAAAGGATTTTTTATTTGGCAGTCAAGGCTCTTGTGTAGTATATTTTCATATAGACGTAGATGGAAGAACATTTATAGTACAAGCAAATCAACAAATGTTAGTTCCTTCTACAAAAGAATTTATACAATCCCTAAGCGATTTACCAATGGTAAATAACGTTTGGGCAGAATAAGGAATAAATATGATTAGAACAATTTTTGCATTACTTTCTACAGCAATAACAATTTATACAATACTTTGCTTTATACGCATAATATTAACTTGGATTCCTACTCTTTCTTACAGTAAGATTACACGCTTTTTGGCTTCTATATGCGACCCATACCTTGATTTATTTAAGGGCATAAGATGGCTTGTTCTTGGGAGTTTTGATTTTAGTTCTGCCCTTGCTCTCTGTTTATTAGGAGTAGCCTCCGCCATGCTTACAAGGTTTTCTTATATGGGGCATTTTTCAATAGCAGCATTATGTTCTCTAATAGTTGATATAGCATGGAATCTTGCCTCTTCAATTTTAGGACTAATTCTTCTTATATTTGTAATAAGATTAATTTCTATGGCAATTTATAAAAATGAATATAATCCTGTTTCTCCTATTTTACAGCAACTAGACTATTCCATTACACCACTAGTACACAGTATTGCAAAAACTTTTACAGGAAAAAGACGAACATCCTATAAAAATGAACTTATAATATCTACAATAACACTTTTTGTAATACAAGTGATAGGTACAATTCTTTTTATGAATCTATCAGCTATATTTAACAAAATACCATTTTAATGAAACTTTCTGATTTAGGAACGGCTGTAGAAACGCTTTCGGGCGTAGGACCTTCTACAGCAAAACAATTTGCCAAACTCTCTATATTTACTGTAGCAGACTTACTTTCTACATGGCCTAGAGCCTATGAAGATAGAACACAGAGAGTTTTCTTAAAAGATTTTGAAAATGCTTCTAAAGTTCATACTGTCTGCAAGGTAACAGGACATGATTGGTTTGGTTATGGCAAAATGAGAACATTAAAAATAGCTATAACTGACGGAACTGCAAGTGCATGGCTTGTTGCCTTTAACCGTTCCTTCTTAGAAAAATCTCTACCTATAGGTAGCATTATAGCTGTCACAGGTAAATTTGAAGTAAAATACAACAGTTTGCAGTCCACACTTTTTGAAGCAGAAAGACTTGATATTCAAGAAAAAGATAAAAAATTCCCAGATGATTTTATAAATTTTCCAATTCCAAATAGTAAAGTATTCCCCATATATCCCTTAACAGAAGGACTTTCTCAAAAAACTTTTAGAAAAGCAATTATTGCAGCCTTAAAACTTTATAGTAAATCTATAGAAGATGAACTTCCTGAACATATAATAAAAGAAAGAAAACTATTAAAAAAGACTTATGCCCTTCTTCAAATACACACCCCCGAAACATTAGAGCAAGTACAAGAGGCAAGAAAAACTTTAATATACGAAGAGCTTTATAACTTTGAATATAAAATGGCATTACGAATATTAGAGCACAGAGGCAAGCTACCACAGATAGATCAGCTATCCGTTTTTGAAGCTACAAAAGACAATCCTAATAAAAGCAATAATAATGCTGCCCCACAAGCCGCTCCTTTTTTTACAATACCGCCCATAAACAAAGAAAGCTTTAAAGGAAGTCTTTCTCCAAGACAAAAACAATTATACGAAAGGCTTCCCTTTTCTCTTACAGATGGGCAAATGAATGTAATATTAGAAATGGATAAAGACATAGATAAGAGCCAAGAAGAAGCTAATCTAATGTTAAATAATCCAGAAAAATTAGATAAAAATCCTTTTTCCATGCAAAGATTATTACAAGGAGACGTAGGTTCTGGCAAAACCTTAGTTGCATTTTTTTTATGCCTGCGCGTAATAGATTATGGGGGGCAGTGTGCAATTATGGCTCCCACAGAACTTTTAGCAAAGCAACATGCAGAAAATGCTGCAAAACTTTTAGAACCTCTACAGGTTAAAGTTGCTTTTTTAACAGGAAATCTAAAGACATCTGGCAGGCAAGCCCTTATAAATGCTCTAAAAAATGGGGATATAGATATAGTTATAGGTACACACGCATTATTTAGTTCAAATGTGCAATATAAAACTTTACAACTTGCTATTATAGATGAACAACATAGATTTGGGGTCGCTCAAAGAGAAGCAATAATAGCAAAAGGTAGAATTTCAACTTCAGATGCTAAATATACACATATCCCCGATGTAGTTATGATGAGTGCAACTCCCATACCGCAGACACTTGCACTTACAGCCTTTGGCGACTTAGACATTAGTTCTATACATACAATGCCTATGGGAAGAAAACCCATTAGGACATTTTTAAGCGTTATGGGGCATGAAAATAATGTATATGACGCGGTAAAAAAAGAACTTTCAGCAGGCCATCAAGCATACTTTGTATACCCCCGCATCTTTAAAGAATCAGCAGAAGAAAACGCTCTTAACGAAAAAAAAGCTAAAGAAGATGTTTCTTTATTAAAAAATGCAGAAGAGATGTATGAATATTTGAGCAAAACAATATATCCCAATTTTAAGTGTGGTCTAATTCATAGCAAAATAGATGAAGAAGAACAGCACAAAATATTAGCTGATTTTTCAGAGAATAAGATACAAGTTTTAATAGCTACAACGGTAGTAGAAGTTGGGGTAGACGTTCCTAATGCTACATGTATTGTTGTAGAACATGCAGATAGATTTGGCTTAGCAGAACTACATCAACTTAGGGGAAGAGTTGGAAGAAGCCCCTTACAGTCCTATTGCTTTTTAGTATATGGGAAAAATATAACAGAAGATGGAATACAAAGATTAAAAGCCTTACACGAAAGCACAGATGGCTTTGTAATAGCAGAAGAAGATTTAAAACTTAGAGGTCCAGGTCAAGTTTCTGGAACAGCGCAATCAGGCTATCTTACTCTAAGCATAGCAGACTTTGTACGTGACAAAAATCTGCTGCTTATGGCAAGATACGATGCCTTTAAGGAATTAAGCAACGT
>CAJOPO010000497.1 GCA_905236315.1 uncultured Treponema sp. | reverse complement strand
GACGCAACTTTTTGAGTTTTTAAATATGCTTTCAGTAATTATTTTTTTGTAACAAACGGATTTGCTACTTTTATGTGAGCACCGTTAGGTGCGAACAAATCCGTTTATTTTCCTCCTCTAAATTCTAAGTTCTACCGTCTAGGTTCTAACTTCCCATTATATAAAGTTCTTTAGCTCTATATGTTCTATAGTATTCGTCTTTAAGCCCACCACATAACTACCAAACATAGCAGTTATAGCATCAAAACCAGTAGCAAAAGCACAAATTATAGGAGAAGCTTCCCTTAAAAGTAAATAACTAGCTTCAAAACTAGGACTATAAGACATACACATAATAGCAAGAGCAAAGAAAGGACCACCTGTAGGCATTGCACACTGAACAAAAGAAAGCAAAAGCGATATTACCCCTATCCACAATATAAGCTCCAACTTTAATTCCTGTGGAGAGTAAGAGCGCAATATAACAATAAAACATACAGTCTGAACTAAAGCCGCTCCCCCTCGTGCAAATATAGAAAATAACGGAAAAGTAACTCCATTAACAGCATGCCTTATACCAAGACTTTCTTTTCCATGCCTAATTAATATAGCCAAAGCAAGATTTGTATCTCCACTAAAAAAGGCTGCCAAAAAAGGACAAATTGCTGCATAAAGCACTCTTAAAGGACGTTTTTCCTTAAAAACAATTCTTAGTAAAAGTGGATAAAGAACAAAAGCCGTAATAACTAAGTCAGCAGAAAGCAATAATAACAAAGGAATAAATACCCCTGTTTTTCTTAATGCTATAAACTCAATAGTCCACTTGCACATAAAGGCTATCATTCCTAAAGAAAGCAGTTCTGTAAAAAAAGAAGTAACGTTATAGCATACGCGGTTCATTGCATCTAACCATGTAAACGCAGCCTTTGCCCCTACCCTTTCATTATAGCTTGCAGCACCAAAAAGCCCCGCAAATATAAAGCATGGCAATAAATATGAACCTTGCAGTAAAACTTCAAAACTAGAATAAGGAAAAAGAGATGTTAAAAGAGATTTTAACTCTAAGACAGGAAGTTCAGAAGTTTTTTCTATTGTAATAGGCAAGCGTGGAAGTTTTATAAAAAGTGCAGATGCAATTCCTAACACAGTAAGCAAAAATGAAGAAGCAATTATTATTACAAAAGTCCAAGCCCCTGTTTTTAATATTAATTTATGCTCTTGTAATCTATAACAAGCCGTTGCAATAGAAAAAAATAACATGGGCAAAAGCGTATAACGCCCAAAACGTGTTGCTAATTCAATAATAAAATCTAAAACGACTTTTGCCTGTGGACTGTCCATAGGTAAGATTAATGCTGAAGCAATACCTACAGCAATCCCTAGTAAATACTTTAACCAAACTTTCATAGTTCAAGAGTATAGCAATAAAATTACACTTTGCAAAGATAGTAGCACCTGTTTCAAGGCATAAGCAACTAGTAAAACAAAGTCAATTCATCATTTACTTTTTTGGAACAAACTAAAGCCACTAGAACTTTGAACCTTTGCTCCTGGCCTTATCCATTGCACAGTCTTTTTTGTGTCAGACTTTTTTACCTGCTCTAAAGAATCCAAATATCCACATAGCCACTTTGCCAAAGCAGATTCGTTTCCCATAGAATCCATAGACTTATCACCACGCACAAGGACTACAGAAGCATAATCGCTTTCTGAATAAAGAGCAGCTATATTTTCTGCAAAAGAGGCAAAGGCTGCCTTTGCGCTAGCCACTACAGGAGAAGCTAAAGCATAGGCTCCATTATGAAGAGCTGGTGTATGAAAGGCATCTAATAAAGAAGGAGCGTCTTTTAACAAAAAAATAAGGGTACCTGGATTTTGGCTATCATTTTTGCGAGAAAAAGCATCTAGGGCTTCTATAGCAAGATACTGATAACTTAATATCATGGTATCAACACCTGTAGAACACTCTTGAATATCTAATTGTTCAGCCTTAGAAGCATATAAGTCTTCGTCAAAATATAAAATGACCTCGGTAAGTTGTTCGTATATATGTTCCGCCGTCATAACTAAAGTACGCGCAGAAATAGGAGATGACCTATTCCAACTTTGAGTAACAAGACCTGAAGTTTTTCCCAAAACTTTTCTCTTTCTTATGCGACCAATAGCAGAAGCACTAGAACTGTCCTCTTTATAGCCATCTTCCGCTTCTGTTACAATAACCATTCTCTGTGAACTAGTAAGACCGTCTACAAACTTATTGCTAGAAGGCATATCTTTTCCTGCCACTAAAACTGCTTTTGACATACGCTTATTATATATAAGGCACCTCTAAAAGTCCATATAAAGAAAAAATAGACTTGTTCGATAACACAGTTATCGAACAAGTCTAATCATTATAACTTAGTTTTTCTCCTTACGCTCAAGCCCCCAGTTCCATTTACACAAATAATATACTCATCACCCTTATTCATAGAAAAATGAGGAACAACTCCGTTAACACTCCTTATTCCCATAGACTTGCTTTTTTCCTCATCACTGATAATATTAAACAACTCTTTTAATCTATTAAAATAAATATCTTTTTCTATACCATAGATATCATCATCTTCAAGACAATAGATAACAGGAATGTTTTCTTCATTAAATGCACAAGTTAGAGCAACCCCATTATCAGCACTTTGATTTTCAGAAAACACCATATAAGGATAGGCTATATTTTTATTGCTTCCACTTTCTATCTCTGAATAGTCAAAATTAACGTTTATAAAGTCAATGGCTATCTCTGTTCCAGAAAGAGTAACTGTTTGAGATGAAACTGTTTTACCTTTTTTAGAAAGAATATCTATTTTATAAGTTTTTATAGGTACGGAAGAAGCGTTTTGCTCCGCTATAAGTGTTATCTTTGCAATATCTTCTACACTAGAAAGATTTTTTACCGCTATATTCAATTCTCTTATGCGCTTTGCATTGTCTAAAATTTGTTTTAAATTATTTATATCAACTAAAACAGAATTAAGCCCTATGCTAAGCGTAAGAACTATAGCAGTAAGTGGTATGATTTTTATAATAAACAGTAAAAATTTTTGAAAAGACGCTAAAATAACACTAATAGTTCCACCAACTCCAAGCGAGCCAAAACGTCTTTTTTCGTTGTATAGCGCATAAATAACATAAATTATAAAGCAAGCAAAAAAAATAAAAATAACAGGATAAATAAATGGCAATATTACCCCTACTATGTTTTTTGCGCTTCTAAGTGCCCCATACAAAAGAGGTGTTTTTTCATAGGAATATAAGGTAGCTATACTTACTCGTAAAATCTTCCATACATATATAGCAAAATAAATAATTATAGATAAACAAATCAGAAAAATTAAAGACTTAAAAATGAACTTTATTAAATTAAAAGATTTTTTATTTTCATAATCATCATCTTGAATGTTTTCCATAACACTGCTCATTATTCTTTTACAATCTCCATAGCACCAGTGTGAGGATGACACAAAATCTTATATATAAAGCCTTCCTTAAAATCTGATATTGACTTTAAATTGTGCACAGACATTCCGTATTGAAACTTTATACCATTAGTTTTATTTTCTTTTACCAACTTAAAAAGTTCGCTCAATTCTTCTGTAGCACCTTCAAGGTTTTTATAAATCACAGGAAAATCATTATCATTATATAAATCAAATATCTTTATAGAATCTGAAAGCGGCATAGTATT
>CAJOPO010000496.1 GCA_905236315.1 uncultured Treponema sp. | reverse complement strand
GGGGGTACTCGCAACGAAGTTTCTAGCGGAGAGAAAACCGCTACTGCAAGCAGTCCTTCGGAACGGAGTAGAGTTTTCTCTCTCCCCAAAACGGGATTCAAGGGCACCCCTTGAAAATTGATTTCTTTGTATTTTAATAGTTGCTAATAACTAAAAAAAATGTTAGATTTAAGATAAGAAATCTTAAATCACTATTAATTAGAACCTTATGCTATTATGATAGAAGCGTTGTGCATTGCTTTGTCTTTTTTAATTTCTCTTGGAATAATACCTGTGGTCATAGTTTTTTGCAAAAAATACAGCTTATATGACCCTGTTAATGCTAGAAAAATACATTCGGGAAGCATTCCACGTCTTGGTGGTATAGGAATTGTATTAGGCTTTGCTTTATCCTTAGTTACATACAGATTAATCACTGGCAATAAAGATGTTCCATGGCTTTTAGTAGGGGCTGGAACGCTGTTATTTGTATACTGCATTTTAGATGACCTTTTAAATCTTCCTGCCGTATTAAAACTAATAATACAAATTATGGTTTCTATGATGGCATTGATTTCTGGTTGCCGCATTAGCGGACTATTTGAATTTCATATACCTGAATTACTTAATTATATTCTTACAATAGCTTGGATACTGGGAATAACTAATTCATATAATCTTATAGACGGACTAGATGGTTTATGTGGAGGGCTTTCTTCCCTTGTCTTGCTTACATTGGGCATTATGTTTATGCAGATAGGCATAAATATAGGCTTTACTGCCTTGCTATTGACCGCTTCTACCATAGGCTTTCTTGCATATAACTGGCCAGATGCTAGAATATTTATGGGAGACTGTGGAAGCCAGTTTTTAGGCTTTATGATTGCTGCACTACCTTTTACCTTACAAGTAACACCAGAGTTAGATGATGACTTTATAATGATTCATAATTTATTTTTTGTTATGATATTACTTGTATCTATACCAATGACAGACACCTTTGCAGCAATTTTACGCAGACTAAGAGACCACCGTTCCGTAATAAGCCCTGATAGAATGCACTTACATCATAAACTTCTAAACTTAGGCTTATCAAAAATCTCTTCTTTACATATTTTATTATTCGTTCAAATGCTTATATGTGGCTGTGCTTTTGGTGCCGTGCACATGGGGCCTCGTAGTTCATGTATATTGCTTTGTAGTGCTTATGTATTTGTGGTGTTTTTATTTGTCATAATCCATTATATTCATCGTGCTGTTCTAAAAAAGATTGGGCAATACGGCGAACCTATTACAGAGTTTCCTACTAAGGAGTAAGGAATACTTTCCTCACTGGTGATATTTATATGATAAAGCGAACAGGGCATGCAGATTTGCCTCTTCATCATGGAGTAGTTCCTCGTTGGCTTGCCGATAGAATGAAACTTTTGGGAACAGAAATCATTGAAGCCCTAATTATTTGTTACGGCAGAAAAGAAGTGCTTATACGTTTAAGCGACCCCCTATGGTTTCAAAGTCTTGGAGCCGTGCTTGGTATGGACTGGCATTCATCAGGCATTACTACAAGCGTTATGTATGCTCTAAAAAGAGGCCTTAACGAAAGGAGCAATGAATTAGGCATATACGTCTGTGGTGGGCGCGGTAAATATTCTAGGCAGACACCGCAAGAACTCATAGCCCTTGCGGATAAAACAGGCTTAGACGGAAACTCTTTAGTGCGCTCAAGTAAACTTTCTGCAAAAGTGGATAATACGGCAGTTCAAGACGGTTTTACCCTCTATCAGCATAATTTTATTGTTACAAAAGAAGGGAACTGGGCTGTAGTGCAGCAGGGAATGAATACGCAGACAAAAACAGCTCGCCGTTATCATTGGTGTTCGCCTAATCTTAATTCATTTGTAGAAAGCCCCCATTCTGCTGTAATAGGGGAAAATCAGGGAGCCATATTAAATCTGACAGATTTAGAGGCAAAAGACACTCGCTCTTCTATATTAAATCTTTCTTGCACTAATCCTGCTACAGTCTTAAAGGAAACAAAGGATATAATGAATTTGTCTAATCCTAAAAGCGCACAGTTAGAACTCTTTTCAAAAGAGGATGCTGTAGACAAGGAGGAAGTTATATTTGCAGAAAGAAACTGTGTAATGCCACGCCATCATGAAGTGTGTGAAGAAGATGTAAATTTAAAGCGTCTAGGGGCTGTGCTTGCTACCTCTTATGAAAGTCAACCTAAAGATTTTGAAGACCTACTTCTAACTCCAGGGCTTGGTCCTCGCACCTTGCAATCTCTTACTTTAGTTAGCGAGGTAATCCACGGAACTCCCGCTAGGTTTACAGACCCAGCGCGTTTTAGTTTTGCTCATGGCGGAAAAGATGGACACCCCTTCCCAGTTCCTACTCGTATATATGACCAAAGCATTAGAGTTTTAGGGGATTGCATAGAAAAATCAAAGTTAAACTATAACGAAAAATCAGATTGCCTTCGTCGCCTACATTCAACTGCCCTGCAAATAGAGAAAAACTGCTCTCCTTCTGCGGATTTTGATAAAACTATAGAGAGGGAACTCGCCCATAGCGCACAATGGGGCGGGCGTACGTGCTATAGCAAATAGCTTATCTTAATAAATTTCTGAATTTTATCATTTTTCAAACATTACTATTACCGCCTTTTATATAAATGCTGTTATTCTTATGACAGTTAAAAGTTAAAAATCTTGTTAATGAGTTACCTAATAAGACTTTGGCCTTTCGCTGAAAATTGTGGGTAAATAT
>CAJOPO010000495.1 GCA_905236315.1 uncultured Treponema sp. | reverse complement strand
TGTTGTAAGTCGCGCTATTATAGCGACTTACAACTCGCAGGAACCTCGAAAAACTTTCTGAAAGGGAGTTTTTCGAGGTTCCCATATATGGTTTGTGTCATTAATTTCTAGTATAACCTAAAAAAAACGTAATAACAACAAAAGTTTCTGTTATAACCGAAACTTTTTATACAAATATATCTTATGTTTGTTTTGTTCTGTTAATTATTACAAAACGAACGTAAAAAGGATAAAATTAACAAATAAAACAAAAAAAATCGTAAAACACACGTAAAAAATGTTTGCATTTTATAAATAGTGGGTTTATAGTATTTATTATAAGGCTAAAAAATATAAAAGCTATTGCTGTAATAGTTAAGGAGGGTAGACTTAAATGAGTAAAGTTTCTGAAATGACTCGTGAAAGTTGGATAATGAATACATTTCCTGAATGGGGAACTTGGCTAGTAGAAGACATTGAAAACGAAGTTGTACCAGCAGGACAGGTGGCAATGTGGTGGCTGGGCTGCACTGGTATATGGTTTAAAACACCCGGTGGCGCAAATATTACTATTGACCTATGGTGTGGAAATGGCAAACGTACACACGGAAACGGAAAAATGGCTGTAGGTCATCAGATGGCAAATATGTGTGGTGGTCGCATGATGCAGCCAAACTTACGCAATGTGCCTTTTGTAATTGACCCCTTTGCTTTTAAGAAAGTGGATGCTGTTTTGGCAACACACTATCATCAAGACCACATGTCTGCTGAATGGGCAGCACATGTTATTCAGAGCGGAATGACCACTGTTGATGAAAACGGTAAAGAGATACCTGTTCCTTTTATAGGACCTCAAAAATCTGTAGACACATGGGTAAAGTGGGGTGTTCCTGTTGAACGCTGCCGTGTTGTAAAGCCTGGCGATGTTATCAAAATAAAAGATTTAGAGATTGTATGTTTAGACAGCTTTGATAGAACTTGTATAGTAACTACAGATTCTACAGGCCCAGATAGAGAAGAACTCACTGGTAAATGTCCTACTGATATGGATGAAAAAGCTGTAAACTACTTAGTAAAAACTCCAGGTGGAAATATTTATCACTCTGGCGACTCTCATTTCTCCATATACTTTGCAAAACACGGTAAGGATTATGACATTGATGTTGCATTTGGTTCTTTTGGCGAAAACCCAATAGGCATGCAAGACAAGATGACTTCTGTAGATGTTTTGCGTATGGCAGAAAACTTACAGTGCAAAGTTGTAATTCCTATTCACTGGGATGTATGGACAAACTTCCAAGCAGACTGCGAAGAAATTAAACTTGTATATGACTTTAAGAAAGACCGCAATGAATATAAGTTCCATCCATTCTTCTGGCAGGTTGGTGGTAAGTATGTTTACCCACAAGATAAGGATAAGATTTACTATCATCATCGTAGAGGTTTTGAAGACTGCTTTGAAGCCCCACAGAATATTCCATTCCGTTCTTGCTTATAAGCAAAGGTTAAAGGTGTATGGCAGACGAAAAAAAGAAAAGCGTTTTACAGACTATTGTAGAAAAGAAGCATTATACTTTTATAGATGGCGAAGGTGTTACTTGGCAAGACGCTATACGTCAGAGCCTTTTGCCCTTGCAAGCTGATGGCTCTGTTTCTGAAGATTTTTATAAGCAGATTGTTTCTTGCATAGAAAAGTATGGTCCCTACGTTGTCTTTGAACATAACGTAGCAATGCCTCATACTACAGAAAATGCAGAAGGTGCATTTAAAAGTGGAGTAGGTTTTTTAGTATCTAATAAACTTATAGACTTTGGAAAAGATGAAGACGGAGAGGAGAAAAAAGCAAATCTCTTCTTTACGCTTTCTTCTGCAAATCCAAGCGAACATATAGATAATATAGAACAGCTTTCTGCTATCTTTATGAATGAACCTTTGCTAGATGCTTTAACTCTTGCAAGAACTCCAGAAGATATTTTGGAAGCAGAAAAGAAATTTCCTTGCGAGGAAATGTAGTTTAACTATTAGATGAAAAGGATGTTAAAATGGTTGTATTAAATGTGCTAAATGCTATTTGGACTTTTTTTGCTACTTACGTATTGCAAAAAGCTCCATACATGGTTGGTTTTTTAACCCTCTTGGGTTACTGTTTAATGGGCAAAAAATGGTATGATGTTCTAGCTGGAACTCTAAAAGCAATTATCGGTATGCTTATCTTGAACGTTGGTTCAGGTGGATTAACTGGTACATTCCGCCCTATCCTTGCAGGATTAAAGGAACGCTTTAATCTAACAGCTTGTGTTATTGACCCATATTATGGGCAGAACGCTGTTACCGCTGGTGTAGAAGAGGTTTTTGGAAAAGGCTTTTCTGCAGTAATGACCTTGCTATTGATAGCCTTTATTGTAAACATACTTTTAGTACGCTTTAACAAAATCACAAAGTGTCGCACCTTGTTTACAACAGGACACGTACAGGTTCAGCAGGCTGCAACAGCATATTGGCTAATCTTGTTTGCATTACCAGCCTTGCGCAATAACAACGTAGCTTTAATGGTAATAATGTCTGTTATTCTTGGCGCATACTGGGCTGTTGGTTCTAACCTTACTGTAAAACCTATGCAGGAACTCTCTGATGGCGCAGGCTTTGCTATAGCTCACCAGCAGATGTTTGGTATTCGCTTAGGCTACTTCCTTGCAGACAAACTCTTTGGCGATAAGGGTGGTAAGCGTAAGGTAAAGAAAGTTGGCGAAATGGAATTGCCAGGCTTCTTCTCTATCTTTAATGAAAACATGGTTTGTACCGCTATCTTAATGACCGTATTCTTTGGAATTATTATGTGCGTTATTGGTAAGCCATTCTTTGTTGCAGCAAAGGCTACTAAAGAATCAGAAAACTTTGCTTTCTATGTATTTAATACTTCTTTGCAATTTGCGGTTTATCTTGCAATCTTGCAGTTGGGTGTTCGTACATTCGTAACTGAATTGACTGCTTCTTTCCAAGGTATTGCAGAAAAACTCTTGCCTTCATCAGTGCCTGGTGTTGACTGTGCAGTTTGCTACGGCTTTGGTGATTCAAATGCTGTTACATTTGGCTTCTTAGCAGGCTTAACAGGTCAGATAATCGCTATTGTATTATTAATAGTTCTAAAGTCTCCAACAATCATTATCTGTGGATTCGTACCTGTATTCTTTGATAACGCTACAATCGGCCTTGTTGCTAACGAAAAGGGTGGCTTAAAAGCGTGCTTAGTAATTCCATTCTTCTCTGGTTTAATTCAAGTCTTTGGTGCTGCTCTAATTTCTGGTTGGGTAGGACTTGCAAATTACGGTGGTTATCTTGGAATGTTTGACTGGGATACCGTATGGCCAATGTTTACCGTAATAATGCGCTACTTAGGCTATGTAGGTGTAGCTATTGTTGCAATAGTGCTTCTTGCAATTCCACAGATTGAATATATGATGGATAAAGAAGGTTACTTCCTAATTACAGAAGACTATGAAAAATACAAGGAACTAAAAGCTAAACGAGCTAAATAGGGGGGAAATTATGGCAAAATTAGACGGAAAGAAAATCTTAGCATGCTGTGCTAATGGTGCAGGTTCTTCTTTAATGATGGAAAACGCTATAAAGAAGGTAATGACAAGAAATAGCGTAAAGCCTGCAGAAGTTAGACACTGCCCTGTTTCTGAAGGAAAATCAGCTGCACGTAACTATGACGTTGTTTTTTGCGCAAAGCCTTTTGCAAAGAACTTTGAAGGGGCAGACCAGAGCGGTACAGTTGTTATTCCTTTAAAGAACGTTATGTCTGATAAAGAAATAGAAGCAGCTTTAAAAGAGGCAGACTTGCTTGACTAGACTATAGAAACATTGTGCATTGTTAATTGTTTCTAAATGTAAAGCGGGTTCAGCATGGCTGAGTCCGCTTTTTTTTGTGAGAAAATATGATACAAACTATTATTTTTGATGTAGATGATACGCTATACAGTTATACAAAGAGTAACAAGATAGCCTTTGATGCTTTACATAAGTTTGCAGAAAAAGAATTTGGTTGGGACGCTCAAAAGTTTGATAGCTTGCATGATACAATGATGCATTCTCTTATAGATTATATGGGGCGTACAGGGGCTTGCCATAATAGATTTATAAGATTTCAAAACATACTAGAAGCCGAAAACTTACCAATAAAATATGCACTTACACTCGGCTCATTGTATTGGAACACTCTAATACAGGCTTCAGAGCCTTATGAAAACGAAGTAGAAACTTTTGCAGAACTAAAAAAACGTGGCCTTAGGATAGGCATTGGAACAAATATGACAACTCGTGTTCAGCTACTAAAACTAGAACATTTAGGCCTTTTAGACTATGTGGATTTCTTTGTTTCTAGTGAAGAAACAAGTTCTGATAAACCCTTTAAGCCCTTTTTTGATAAATGTATAGAAAAGGCGCGTTGCCCTGCTAGTAGTTGCATTTTTGCAGGAGATAATTACAAATATGATGTGCTTGGTTCTCGTGAGCAGGGAATTAATCCCATCTGGATTCAAGTAGAAAGAGAAAAATCTTATCCTAAGGCAGAATTTGATGTGCCCATAATAAAGAATTGGTCAGAACTTTTACCTTTGCTAGAAAACTTGTATAAGATATGAAAAATAATCGAAAAGTAGTGGAAGCAAGGCAACAGAATATCCTTGAACTAGTGCGAGAGAAAAATAGTGTTTCTGTAGAAGACCTTGCAAAAGAATACAATATTTCTTTGATGACAGTGCGCCGCGACTTGCAATATTTAGAAGAACAAAAACTTCTACACCGCACACATGGGGGGGCTGTATCATTAAAGTTTTTTTCGGAAAGAGAACGTTCTTTAGACTCTGTAAATAGTGAGATAATACAGGCAAGAACTTCTTTGTCTGAATTTGCTGCTTCTCTTGTAGAAAGTGGCGACCATTTGTTTATCAATGGTAGCAGGACGGCTTTGGATTTACTAAAATATGTGGGGGATAAGTCCGTTTCTGTTTTTACTAATAATGGTTGGGCTGTGGGAGAAGAATATCCAAAAGGTGTAACACTGTGTTTTAGCGGTGGCGAAATTCGCGGACACATAATGGTGGGCGAATTAGTTATGAAAAATCTTTTGGAAATGAAAGCGGATAAGGCTTTTTTAGGTTGTGCCGCTGTTTACGATGATGGCGAATTTCAGTATGATATTCCTACAGAAATTGGAATACATGAAGCTATGATAAGCCGTACATCTGGTTCTTTGTATATTTTAGCAGATTATACAAAATTACATAAGCGGGAAGAACGAGAAAACACCTATGGCAGTTGTATTTATGACCGCCCATGTACTTTAATTACAGATAGCAGGGCTGATAAAGATATTGTAGCTAAATTATCACGAGTTGGTGTAAAAGTTATATTTGCAAAGTGAATGTAACATTTAAGCATTGGGGGCAGTATGAATGATTTATTTCAGTCATTAGACTTATCAAAGATATTTTTATATATACCGGGCATTTTAATTTTCTTAGTTGGTTCGGGGCAGGTAAAAAAATGGATGCGCATAAGAAGAAAGGGTGCTTGCACTTATGCAGAAATAATAAAATGTGAGCATATAGTACGCAAAGATAGCAAGGACAGAAACATATATAATTACTATGATATTACAGCAGAATATACAAACGAAGATGGTCATAAAGAAAAACTTTTAATAAAATCCCCAACTGAATATGCAAAGGGGCAGCAAGCACGGCTTTATAAGGGCACAAAAAACGAGCAGCCCTTTCTTGTGGAAGAGCAGGAGTTGCTTTTTAATCCTTTTGAACTCTTGTTTGGTGGTGCGCTTTTAATTTTGCTTGCAATGGAGCAAAACCGCAATGACGAAACTGCTGCTATGGTGTGTTTAACGCTCTTGCTTGTTGGGGCAGGGATTTCTTTAATTATAAATTATGTCAATCTAAAAAAGAAACATCTTGTTCCTATAAAAGCTGAGGTAACAGATATTTACGAAAGGCAAATATCTAAAGAAAGCAAAATAATTAAGGGGGCAAAGTTTACCTATTACCCTATTGTTCAGTTTATGCTAGATAATAAAAGGCATGTGCGCAGATGTTTTATAAACTCTAGTAGCAAAAACAGTTTTAAAAAAGGGAATAGAATGACTTTGTATTATGACGAAAAAACAAAAACTGTTTTAGAAAATCATGCGCGCGTAGGAGTTCTTATTGGTGGAATAATAGTTTTGTGTGCGGGGCTACTTGCGGGAGCGAGTTTAATAGCAGTGGGTATTGCATAAGTAAATATCGCTGGCATAGTTATCTACACAAAGGGGAGTATAATCTAGTTAGGATATAGTGTTAAGTTTAGGAAGAATACAAGGAATATTTAATTAGAGTAAGATGAAGTATTTAGGTGGATTATGAAGCTATTAATGCAGATGCTTTGCAGGAAACAATGTATGTATTATAGCATATTCTTAAGAGAAAGTCAAGGGTGCAAAATGCACAAACACGGTTGCAAGTAATAAGAGTCTGTTTATGGAAGAATTAGAAGAGAGATTTTTGCCTATAGGTATTCAGGATTTTGAGGATTTACGAAGGCGTGGTTGTATTTACGTTGATAAAACAGCCTTTGTTTACAAGCTCGCACACGAAGGTAAGCCATACTTTTTAAGCCGTCCACGCAGGTTTGGGAAGAGCCTTTTGCTTTCTACTATGGAGTATTACTTTCTTGGAAAGAAAGATTTGTTCAAAGGACTTGTGATTTCAGAGAAAGAAAAGGAATGGACGGAATATCCTGTCATCAGTATCGGTTTTGGTGGTGGTTCCTATGAAGATAAAGAAAAACTCCTTTCTATGATTGATTTTATTTTATGCCAGTATGAAAAACGCTACAATTTGCCTAAAACTTCTGACAATCCAGCGGTGCGATTAAGTGAATTGATTCTTAGGCTTTATGAACAGACAGGCAAGCAGGTTGTGATTTTAATAGATGAGTATGATAAGCCGATTCTTGATGCACTTTATACGGAATATGAGGAGCAGAATCGACAGGAACTGCGGAATTTTTACAGTCCATTAAAGCAAAGCGACAAATACATTCGCTTTTTGTTCATTACGGGAATTACCAAAGTAAGCCATGTAAACATTTTTAGCGGGCTGAACCAACTGAATGACATAAGCATGAATAGTGCATATTCTTCAATTTGCGGCATTTCCGAGAGCGAACTGGAAAAGTATTTTAAGCCAGAGATTGAAGGGCTTGCGGTACGGAAAAAAGTTTCCTATGAGCAGGCAAAGACAAAACTCGCCACGATGTATGATGGCTATCATTTTACGCACGATGTAGAGGGCGTGTATAATCCGTTCTGCCTTTTAAAATGTTTCTGCGAAGGGGATTTCGGCTCGTACTGGTTCGAGAGTGGCACCCCCTCGTTTCTTGTAAAGGCATTGCAGAAGCAGCCTCTCGAGCTTACGAACTTCGTGAACGGAAGGCTCGTCGAGGAGAGGCAGTTCAAGAACTACGACCCAGACAGCAAAAATATGCTCCCTGTGGTCTATCAGAGTGGGTATCTCACGATAAAGGACTTTGAAGAGGAAATGCGGCTTTATACTCTGGACTTTCCGAATCACGAGATAGAGAGCGAATTCCTTGATGTTTTGTTGAATAAGTTTGTGACGGTGCCATACGATGACATCGGTTTGGAAATCAATAATCTTCGCCTTGCCCTGCGCAATAAAAATATCGACCAAGCTCTTTCAATCATAAAATCTGCAATCGCCGACCTGCCTACAATCGTTAAGAAAGATATGTGCGAAAACTACTACGAGTCTGTAACTCACTTAATGTTCCGTATGACAGGCTACCGAGTGGTGTCTGAATTGCAAAATGTGGCAGGGAGAAGCGATGTAGTGGTTGCCACAAAGGATAGTGTCTTTATCTTTGAACTAAAGATGGATAAAGGAAAGGCATTTGACGAAGTAGTGGCAGTAGCCCTTGCACAAATTGACGCAAATGGTTAT
>CAJOPO010000494.1 GCA_905236315.1 uncultured Treponema sp. | reverse complement strand
TGCTAGTAGGCGTTGCATTGTGGAAGAATCTATCGAATCTTAGCAGAAATCTGCAAGATTCACAGATTTTTCGCTGGCAACGCCTATCGCTCAAAATGACGGTTGAAAGTTTTGGCATACTTTCTGTAACACCACTCAATTTTTAGAGATGACCATATTACTTTCTATTCCATAGGCTAAAGTCAATAGCGAAGATTTCTTCCTCGTTTGTTACACCTTTATGATATTCTTCATAATAGGAGTCTACGGCTTCTTGCCAATCAGTTGTAGAAAGATTTTTTCCTACTATTTTATTTAAAGAAGTGCGATTGTTTGTGTCGTAAATTAGTTTGTAGTGAGTTGGGTTTATAAGAAAACAAATTTTGCTTTCGTAGCTGTAAGCATCGTAATTAGATTCTGTCCAGCCTGTGTAAGTACCATTTTGGATTTGGGTGCGAACATCCCACAAATGCTGGATAAAGTCATCTTTAAGTCCTGTTTCTACTGTGCGTGCCACATGCCATTCAGTACCTATGTTGCGTACACATTCTTTGAATGATTCAAAATCGTTATTTTCTATAGCGTCTAAAAGCCATTTTCTAAAAGTACGCTTTGCCCAAAGATTAAATTCTTTTTTGTATGATTCTGCTGTCATAGTGTTCCCCAAAATACAGTTTTACCGTAATTGCCGCGAAACGAGCGTAAGCGAAGTTTCGCGGCAATGGAATTGACTAATTCCATTGCCTACTATATAGTAGGCAATAAAAAATCTGGTGTTGTTACAAAATGTATACTGTGTTTTGGGGAAACGACACTTCGTCAAGCCCAAAGTTCTATTTTTATGCTAGCATAAAAATTTCCGATAGCTTTCGCTATAAAACAAAGAGTATCACCTTAAGGCTGGTGGGGGAGGAGATTACATAGAAAATTCTTTCCCTAAGTATATTTCTCTAGCTTCGGGGGATTTTAATATGTCTTCCTTAGAGCCTTGTACAATAAGCTCACCTGTAGAAATAATGAGTGCCCTATTTGTTATTTCCAAAGTATCACGAACATTGTGGTCTGTTATAAGCACACCAATATCTTTTTGAGAAAGATGTTGAATTATCTTTTTTATATCTGCCACTGCAATGGGGTCTATGCCAGCAAAAGGCTCATCTAACAAAAGGAATTTTGGCTCTATAGCAAGCGAGCGCGCAATTTCTGTTCGTCGTCTCTCTCCTCCAGATAGCGTATATGCAGGTTGTTTTCTAATTCTACCTATAGCGAACTCTTCTATAAGTTCTTCTAATTTTGTTAATTTTTGTTTCTTTGTTAAATCGCGTCTTGTTTCTAAAATTGCCCAGATATTCTCTTCTACAGAAAGCTTCCTAAAAACAGAAGGTTCCTGCGGTAAGTAAGATATACCTAATTGTGCCCTTTTATACATAGGTAGCTTTGTAATGTTTTTTGAGTTAAAGAATACACTTCCTTTTGTAGGTTTATAAAATCCTACTATCATATAAAAAGTTGTAGTTTTACCAGAACCATTTGGCCCTAAAAGCCCCACAACTTCCCCTGTTGTCATAGAAAAATTAATTCCCTTAACTACATGCTTTTTACCAAAATTTTTATGTAAATCTTCTATCTTTAATGAATAAGAAGAATTAGGAGTGCTTGAACCTTCTGTGCTTTCTATAGTGCCTTCTTCCTGCTTAAAATTCAAGTTTTGTAAATCTTGTGAGTGTAGGGCTTGTTTTTCAAGACTGCCTATTAAATCATCTTTTGGAATATTATCTTCATTCATGGTCTTCTTTTGTAGGGGCGGGAGAGTCGGCATCATCATTACTATGTTCTAATTCTTTATTTTCCCCACCTTTTTCTGTTTTTTCTGAGTTTATTGTACCTTTTACCCTTCCGTCTAAACTTATTTCCTTTGTGTCCAAATTTAGACGTATTTCTTGTGCTCTAAATGTATCTTTCCCTTGTTGCACTTGCGGATTTCCACTCATATTTAATATTTGTTCATTTTTATAATTTAGTTCTTTCTTTATATTATTTATTTCTTTATTATAATTATTTTCCTTCTCATTAATTATATTATTTACAATTG
>CAJOPO010000493.1 GCA_905236315.1 uncultured Treponema sp. | reverse complement strand
ATAGAATAATAGCACCTCTAGGACCTCGTAATGTTTTATGTGTTGTAGTTGTTACTATATCAGCCCATTTTACAGGGTCATAATCATCTGTAAACACCTTTCCTGCTACTAAACCTGCAAAATGAGCCATATCTACCATAAGAACAGCTCCGCACTTATCTGCAATTTCTCTAAAACGTCTAAAGTTTATTTTGCGAGGATAGGCAGAAAATCCTGTTAAAAGAATTAGAGGCTTTACTTCCATAGCTTGCTTTTCTATAGCATCATAATCTAAAAGCCCCGTTTCTTTATCTACGCCATAAGGATGACTTTCAAACATTCTAGCAGATACGTTCATACGATAGCCGTGTGTTAGATGTCCGCCACAACTATAGTCAAGCCCCATAAGCCTTTGTTGCCCAAATCGCTGACGCAAAATATCAAATTGACCTTCTGTAAGTTCTGCAAGAGATTTTACGCCTAGTTCTTCTAATGTTGGAGTTTCTATTTTTTTTGATAGTATAGCCCAATATGCTACAAGATTTGTATCTGCCCCTGAATGTGGCTGCACATAAGCATAATCTGCACCAAACAACGCTTCTGCTTCTCTAGCGGCAATGTTTTCTACAGCGTCTATATTTACACAGCCTCCGTAATAGCGGTGTTCTGGGTAACCTTCTGCATATTTATCAGTAAGAAGATTTCCCATAGCAGATTGTACGTTTAAAGAACAGTAATTCTCACTTGCTACAAGTTTTAAATGACTTCGTTGATTTTCTAATTCATTTACAATAGAAGCGGCTATATCAGGAGCAATTTCTGCGGTTTGTTGTAGATTTGCTACGTAAGAAAGCATGGCAGCATTTGGTTTGTTATCACAATGATTTAGATAATTTTCAATAGGGGTAGGCATATAGTTCTCCAATTACAAAATGTTTTCATTCTATGATATAAAAATATGCATAAATATGCAATAGTTTACAAAGTTCATTTTTTCTTGATAGCCACAAGAGTTAAATCATCATATTGGGCATCTTCTGTAACGCCGTTATAAAAAATATGTACAGGGTCCATTTCTATAGAAGAATGGTCTTTGCAATATATACTGTATTCCTTAAAGTGCAATCTTAAAAAGTTATCAATTTTTTTGTCTACACGTATGCGGTCTGAATGTTTAGGAGATAGAGGGCGATAAAGCCTAAATATTTTTTCTATACTTACTAAGGCCATAATTGCATCTTCTGCATTACCTTCGCAAGTAGAAAAATCAAAATTTAACACTTCATTATCTCCTTGCTTATTAAGAACATAGGTATCTTTATTATAAACGGCTTCGATTATATCTTTTACGCGCTCTCCACTCATTTCTTCACTAGCGTCTACAATAATATTTCCGTCTGATGTACGAATATTTCTTTTAGATTCTTCTATACCGTCTGTATATAAGAATAAAACATCATCTTTCTTTAATTTTAATTTTTGAACTTTATATCCTCCCTTGATGTCTACTAAGTCAGTGCTAAACATACCTGCTGCAGGTGTTTCTGGAAGGGAAATTATTTTTTTCTTATGGCTTGCACCATCATATATTTGTACTATATTATCTCCTGCATTACAAAACCAACATTCACCAGTTTTAGTATTAATCAATACTAAGGTAAAAGCCGCAAAACGTCCATTAAAGCCTCTGCTTTCTAGTAAGTTATTTATTTGTCCAACTACAGGTCCTAGATTAGTTCCTTGTGCAGGATTAGACATACTCCAACCATTAAATGAATTTAAAAATAGTGTTGCTACCTCTACCATAATCAATGCTGCAGGAACTCCGTGTCCTGAAACATCGCACTTTATGATTGCATAATGGTCATCATCTAGTTTTTTATAATCAAAATAGTCCCCTGAAAGTTCATCTGCTCCTGCATAATATCCAAAAAACTCAATGCCGTTATCTTGCATAGCTCCTGTTGTTAATGTTATTCCGCGTTCGTCTGTCTGTAATGGAATAAATTTTGTTTGTACTTCTTTACCAACGGTTAGATTTTTAGCTTGTAAAGCAGCATCTACAAGACCGTGCGTCATTTCGTTCACAGTATCTCCAAGCATACCTATTTCATCATGGCTATGAATACTAATATCCTTTCCTGCTAGTGCCTCTTTATCTTCTGTATCACGTATCATTGCTACATGGCGGGCAAGCTTGTTTATGGGGCTTACTATTAGCGCAGACATTGCTGTAGCACTTAAAAGTCCTATTATAAACGCTAGTATTATTATAGCGATAGTTGTTTTTAATATAGCAGCGCGAGCTTCATTCATTTGGTTAATAAGGGCTTGTGTACTTATTTGAATAAATACAACTCCGTGTACATAAGAGTTTTCGCCACTGTGATGATATAGTACAGGACGATAAAAGAGATAAGTTGTATTTTCAAGGTCAATTTTAGTATTATTAAATGGCGGGTAGCTACCTGTGTTTTCTGTTGCTATTTGGTCTAGTATGCTGTCTAACCTTTTATTAAGTTGTGTAGTTATTTCTGTTATTTCCTGTAGCCTTTCTGAATTCTTTTTTGCCTGTGGAGAGTTTCTGTTTGTACTTTGTCTTGCTAAAAAGAGCCCTTCTTCTGTAAGTTCATCTATTTGTAATGCAGTTTTTCCTACTTCTTGTTTTGCCATTTCCTCTAGTATTGAATAGTTTTTGGTTGCAGCTAGGGCTTCTTCTGATATAAAACGACTTTCTCCTAGTATAAGTGCTTCTGTATTTATCTTTTGCGTTATATCAGGAGCGTTAGAAGCCCATATATAATCAATATTGTTATCTTGTGCTGATGAAGATTTACCTGTAATAATGGCAAATTCTGCATCAGAGAGGGCTTGAGATTCTTCTGTAAGGTCGCTTAATGCAAGTAAATTAGAAGAAGCATTTGGCAAATTATTTTTAGCACCATTAGACATAGAATCAAGAATAACATTAGTACGTTCAAGAAGGCTTTTTACCATTGTACTTTCTTCTCGATTAATCATTATGTAGCTTAATACTGTAACTAGAGTGGAAACAATTATTAATATTATTGCCATTGTATAAGCCATAAGTTTTACACGTAAACTTATACCACTGTGATTTAGTTTTTTAGAGCCAACGTCTTTTCTTTTCATGATATTGCCTTTAGTAATCATTTTTATTTCTGCTTGTGTTGTTATGCTTTGTTCCGTTGCTTTATATAGCCCTCTACATGCAACTATGAATATCCATAGAGTAAATAATGAAACTAATATTATAGAAATATACGAAAGTCTTTTCCCCATAGAATAATCCTTTCGTAGAAAATTCCATTCTGGTATAAATGTAAATTTTGTAAATGTTTTTACAGTTCCGTGTTCTTGTATTTTTAATTCAGATTTATCTGTAAAGTATAAACCTCTATCACTATGTAAAAGCCCTATATAATAATTGCCCGCTTCTATATTTTGAAGAGTAATGTCTTCTATGCGGTTATTAGATTTTATTACATAGTCTCCATTTTGTGTAGATAGAATATAATCATAAGGTTCTTCTTTATCTTTATCTATATATATTTCTGATATTGTACCATCGTAGGTAAAGTTTTGTCCTATTATGCTAAGAGATAAATCTCCAAATTTATTTATCTGTGATTTTATGCTTGTAATGGAGGTAATAGGATCATATTTATTTAGAATGAATAGGGTGCGTATATAAGGGCTTTTATTCCCTGCCTTATCAAGCGTTCTTAGTACAAAAGCATAAACTCCATTTCTTGCATTATTAAATCTTATTTCTTTCTGTTTCTTTTCTTCTTCAGTATTTTCTGGTTGCAGATTTTCTAAGTCTTCGGCATATTTTTCTTTTATTTCATCAATTAATTTTTGTGCATAACCCTTACTTATCTTTAATGGATGCCTTTTATTTTCTGCAAGCGATAGAGGTATAGAATCTAAATATTCAAGTTTCCACTCATAACCTCCTATATTATCATCTTCGCTGTTCCATTGAAGTTTAAATGTATTGCTTTTAACTAAACCTAGTTTATCTAAGTCTTCTATATCATCTAAACCTGTAAGTATAGGAACTTCTGGAGAAACCGTATCTCTTGTATAAGCAAATGTAGTGCTTTGAGACCAGTTACCTGCAAAATCTACTTGCTTTGCTTTTAAATACCATATTCCATCTTCATCTGCAATTTTTGAAATATTACTTTCTTGTAGCATATTAGAAATTTCATTTATAGGTTCTTCATTAATATCTCTTGTCCATATACAAGAAAATCCCATTATTCCAGATGAATCTTCTGTTTCTACAAGTTTAGCGCGTAATTCAGAGGAATGACCAAAGTCTCCGTTATTAAAGTCTAAACCTTCTATAATAGGGGGAGGGCAACTAGAGTCTTTTTCTAGTATTGCTATTTGGTAAGCATTAACCTTATCTTCTGTATGTTGCTGCCATATAAAAGAAAGCTCTTTGCCATTTGCAGAAATCACAGGATATGTAGAAGTTGCTGTATTTTGTATTATTACTTTAGCTTCGTCCCAAAAACTAGAAAGTTTATGCGTCATATATACATTATTTCTACTGCCCTTAGAGTCTGACCATAGGGCGTATAACTGGTCATTATAGATGAATAGTAGGGGATTGTTATATTCTCCATTTTGGTTAAGAGCTTCTATTTTTCCTTTTATTTCACCTGACGCACTTATTTGTGAAGCATATATTGATGTTTGAGAACTTGCATAAGAGCTTCTTTCCCAAATCATATATATTTTTTTTTGATATTGCAAAATCATTGGGTGTTGGTTATTGTACGAATCAAAATCTTCAGAGGTTTTTATTATTTTTGCTTCTGTCCAATTTTGACCATTATCATTTGTGAATGCAGTGTATATTTGAAATGTAAGGCGACTGTCAGAGATATAATGTGCTTGTAGGACTAACATATCTCCGTTGTCTATAGAAGCTAAATATGGAACAAGTGGATTAGAAGCATTTTCTACAGCAAAAGGAAATTCTTTAAACTCTGTCCAGTTTTTTCCATCTTTAGAAGACGTATAAAGCAAAGAAAAGGTTTCATTATAGCTTCTTGTACAAAATATTATAAAACCATCGTTTTTTGTTGCAAATATTCTAGGACCTACTAAAATTCCTATGTCATTATCAAAGGTATGAATTTCAAAAGAGTCCCCTTCATTATATGAAGTGTATACAGATATTTGTGATGAATTATTTAATGTTGCTACAACAATGGTTCCATATTTATTTATTGCTGCTGAATATATCTCTGGGATTTCATTATAATATACAAATGGGGAAGAAAATCTTTTTGCTTCGTTCCATTTTAAGCCGTTTCGTGTTGTGCTAATATTAAGATATATTTCTTTATTTTGACTGTCTATCTCTTCCCAAAATATAGCGGAAATAGGATTTCGTTTTTTATTATTTGAAGATGGAATACAAGAGAGTGTGGTAGGGTAGCGACAATCAATATTTTCATCTGTTATTGTACGAGGAAGTTCCCAATATAAATTTTGCGTATATGCTAATGAAAGAGTGCAAAGTAAAAATATAAATGCAAAGTATCTTCTCATTGCAAAAGTCCTTCTATGCGCCCTTGTAACTTTCGTATTTTTGCAGAACGCCTATTTGCAGGATTTTGTAATAAGTCTTGTAATATTGCTGCTGCAAAAACTATATTACCACTTTGTAATGAAGTAATAGCTTGCTGGTATCTAGCTTCATCTGCTGCACTAAGCACAACGGCCGATTGTGTTCCTGTGCGCAATGCAATTTCATCTAAAACTTGAACTGCAAGTTCATTATTGGGGTCGATTGCAATAGACCTATATGCTAGAGTTTTTGCACTTTCTAATTGAAGCGCGTCTCTTCCTGTATTTTGTACTATTTCCATAGCTTGTTCTGCAAGAGCTTGAGCTTCTTCTGCGCTAGAGTCTGCTATAGGTGGCTGCCTAATGCCTAAATCTATCTCTACTTGTTCAATAAACGCTTGTAAGTCCTTATAATTTGGTTCAATTTCATATAAATCCCTCAAATCACTATAAGCGGTTAGGGCAGTTGTATCTTGTTTTGAATAATTTACTTTTTTTAGTTCCTCTATTTTTGTACTAAAAGTTTGACTAAATTGCTTAGGATTTAATATTTGGTCTATTTTCATTGATAAAAGATTTGCTTCTTGATTATGGGGATAGACTACTCTTAAATCATTTAGTTTTTCTTTTGCTGTTTGTAGAATTTTTTCTCCTTCGGCTCTTTTATTGTTTTTTATAAGAGCACTCCCTGTTATGTAATATTGATTTGCTATAGTTAAAAGTTGAGACATTTCTGGATATAGCGCATTATTTGGGTTTAAGGTGCGACCACTTTCTATCCTAAGGGCTGTATTAACCATACCTCTAAGGCGTTCTAGCTCTTCATCTTTTTCTGCTTCAATATCCATAAAGAGAGTCCAACTTTCAAGACGCTTTTCTGCCTGTGTTAGAATGTTATCTGCTTCTTCAAAATTACCTGCAAAGTATGCCTGTCGTGCTTCTGTTTTAAATTGTCGCATTTCTTTTATTATAAGCGGTCTTTGTGTTTCTGCAATCTTTTGCCTTAATTCTGCTATTTGTGAATAAACTTCATTTTGAGTTTCTGTATCTAGGCGTATTGTTGTAATGGCATTGTCATAGGCACTTAAGGCTCGGTCTAAAAGATTTTGTGCTCTTTCATTATAACCAGCTTCGTAGGCTGTTTTTGATTGCCTATAATATAGAAGAACTTCGTTCCTTGCTGTTAATGCACTTCTTTGTTGTACGCGAGCAGTGTCGGCAAGTTTCGTTGTTAAACCTTGTAATTCTGTTATTAGATATATGGAATCATAAACTCTTTTTGTAATAAAACCATCATTAATATTAGATAATTCGTTTATAGCCTTTATACAAGCATTATTACTTTCATCTAATAATTTTAAACTTAAATTAATATTATTAAGACAATTTTGCAGTATTACAGAAGCTTTTTTAGGATATTGCTCTTGTTCCTTATCTAGCGGAATAAAAGATAGAGCTTCTTCGTACATATTTTTATTATTTTCATAAAGAAATATACCTGAATCTATACTTCTACAAACTGCATTTATTATTGCTGTGTAAGTATTTTCTGCATAAGATTCTTTAAGTCTCGAACATAAATCTAATAGAGCTTTTGAAAGAGAGTCATTACCTTGTAGTTTTAGTTTTTCTTCCTCTGTTTTGTCACTTAAATAAGAAAAACGCTTAGAGGCTTCTATATAGTTTAAGGAGGCCTTAGTTTGTGCTTCGTCGAAATCTTGTATAATATTATCCTCGCTACAAAACTTTATACTAAGGTCAAAGCCCTCTTGTGCAAGAAGCACTATATTAAGGCAGGATTTTAAACTATCTTCGTTTATTTCTATATTTTCTTGCTTGTATTTTAATAGAAGTTTTTGAGTAATTTCTTGTAATTTTGCAGTTTGTTCAAGAGTATTAGCTTCTTCTATTTGTTTAACTAATATGCGTAAAAGACTTTGTGCATTTTCTTCGTCAAGATTTATAGGTGTATCTTGTTGTTCTTGTAATGCACTCTCTTTATAAGTAGTGTTTCCTGTAGTGGCACAACTTACACAAAAATAGCATACATAAAAGCAGAGCAGTGTTAATATTAGATATGATACTTTTGAATATGCTGAATATATACAGCATTTACTCCACACTAATATCTCCTATTTTTTTCTGCTAAATATTCTATAACTCATCCATGGAAATATCGGATGTTCTTTTTCCATATTGATAAGCCATTCTGTACTTACTGTATTGCTTGCAAGAGAGTCAAATACCTTAGAAAAAGAAAGTATGCTTTTCTTAAACTCTGTTCTTGCATAATCAGGTAGTTTTCCTTCTTGAATCATTTTAGACCAGTCACTTGACTGTGCTAAAAGAAGTTCTCGTGCACCTAAGTTTAATAGACGAGATTTTAAACCTGTTTCTGAAGGAAATCGTTCTGTTAAATCAATCATACGTTCGCTAGCCTTTCTTATGTAGCGAATCATCCAGCTATTAGAGCCATCAAGTAAGTCTTCTGCATAACCTGTTCCACTTGCAGCACAGGGATATACAGAAATCTTTTTCATATTAAACTGGTCTTGTAAGTGTTCTTTGCATAAAGAAAGTTTTATTTCTTGCTCCTTTGCTATAAGACGTATTACTTCTTCTAGCCAGTCTATGCCTTCGTGCCATATTTGCCCTAAAAAGCGTGAAGAGATAACGCACAATAGCATTGCATTTTTTTCTTCCATTATCTTAGAAGCTTTATTCAATCTATTTTTCTTTGATTCATAAAAGCTAAGTGCATCTTTTTTTACTTGCTCTTTAGCTTTTTCACTATCATAAAGAATTTCTTCTTTTTCATTTTCGCTATTTGCCCAATATTTAAAACCTGTTTGTACTCTTGCCTTATCCCTACCTAAAAAATCATCAAGTTCTTTGCTATCTAGCTCAAAACCTATATCCCTTTGTTGGCAACGATATACTTTATTATACATAAAACCATTTTCGTCACATATATCTTTAGGTGTTTCTCTATCTCTAGCGAATAATACTAGAGAATGATTGCTTCTTACAGGTTCAAAGATTCCATTTTCTGGCAAAGTAGAAGAAAATAAAACCGCTCTTGTATCTACAATAGTATAATTTATATTATAGGAGCGTAATACCTTATCTATATTATTTGTCCAGCCTAGTTCTGGCAAAAAGAAACCATCTCCTGCGTCTTTAAAGAAGTATCTTTGAGCGTTTAATCCTGTTTCTATCTGTGCATTTAGCACTTCTTCAAGGTCTTCGTAGTGGGGTAGATAGGCATAAGTTGCACTTGTTGGAATTAATTCCAAATATCCCTTTGACGCTAAGTGTCTTAATGGCGTTAAAATATTTGAAGAATATGTTTCTGTAAAGTCTAGTCTATCTTTTAAAAGCTTTTCTACACTTGCCTTTACTATTTTTAATAATTTAGGATTATCTTTACATCTTTCTAACTCTTCATTACCTAATGCAATTCTTCTTTCAAGATAATCTACATATTGTTTTTGAACAATGGGGTCAGAAAGCAATGTGCATAAAGCAGGACTTATAACTAAACCAATCTTAAAAGGTACTTCTTCTTTTTCCAATTTTGAAAACAAATTTAAAAGTGGAAGATAGGTATCAGAAATTGAAGAAAAAAGAATATCGTTTTGTGCGTAAAATGTATCTATGTCTTCTGCATTTCGTATATAACCCTGTTCGCAAGAAATAACTAGAATAAGGTCTTTATTAGGCAAAACGCTTCCTCCTTAAAAAATTTCTCTTCTATTCATATATTGGTCTTTTAGTAAATCTTCCATACCAGATAACTTTAGTTGCTCGCTTAATTCTATTTGCCTTCCTGGCTTTATGTTTTGAACTTGCATGTTTTCCTGTGGAATAGCTATCCTTCTACTTCCTGCCATAAATAAGGTTCTTGTAGGACCTCTATCACAATTTAAACTTATTTCACAAAACTTTATATGATTAGGAATAAGAACATATTGTTCCCTATCGTTAGGGTTTATTTTTATATCAAAAGAATCAGAAGGAAGTTCTGCGTCTTCTGTATCAAAAAAAGCAGCATGCAAGAAGAAGCCTTTAAATGAACTTTCTGCTATGAGAGCGAGTTTTTCTGCCTCTCCCATGTCCCAGTACACAAAAAGCCATTGTGGAGTTCTCATTATGGCACAAATTTGTGTTTCATTATAAGTGAGTGGTAAATCTGTTATTTCTGGTTGGTTATCTTCTTTTAGGGGAACTTCTTCTTTTTCAGAGTGCAATTCCTCTGCTAGTTCTAACAGTTCACCTATTATAAATCGTCTATTTAAATTATCTGGTATATCTATTCCATAATCATCGGCTAGAGATAATAAATCTGCTGTAGAAGCTGATTCTAAATACTGCCGAGATAACAACGAAGGTTCCATATATGGAAATATAATCTATTAAATCTAATATTGTGTCAAGAGTTGTGGATAAAAAAGCCCTGCCAGCGGGATTAGTGGGAAAACTGACAGAGCATAGGTGGGAGAAATTCAATATAGAATAAATCTATACTGAACCTATTAAAAATTATACACCATATATAGAGTTAAGTCAAATAAAAATACACAATTTGCTAATTTTTTATACTAGTTAGCATTTTCTTTAGATAGATTTTTATTTTTACGTGATTTTGTAGATTTCTTTTGCTCTTTTGCAACTGCTTTCTTTACTGTTTCTGTTTTAGTCTTTTTAGTTTTTTCTGTTTTT
>CAJOPO010000492.1 GCA_905236315.1 uncultured Treponema sp. | reverse complement strand
TTTTATGACAAGAAATGACTCTGTACTAAAAAAAGAATTGTTTTCGTTAATGACAGAAGGTTGTAGTTCATGCTTGCGCCTTTCTTACTATTATAATGGGGGACAGCAAAATGGATTGTCTTTACCCGATAGCGAAAACAGAGTTGTTTCTGCACTTTCCATTGATGACCTTATACAAGAAGTAGTTCCTGTAGAAAAAAGAGATGTATGCTTAAAAACTGACTTTTACTTTTATGGCTCTGGCTGGCAATCTTGGGGATATGGTGGAGAAGTTGAACCTAATGAGGAGTTAAAAAAATATATTCCTTTAATTCCTCAGTGGAAGCATTATGTTACCTTTCCTGGAAAGACACCTAGTATACAAGGCATAAAAAATCCTTTATCTAATAAAATATTAAAAGGACAATTTATTATTTATTTACGTTGGGGGAGTGTATATTTAGCCATTGCCTCTACAGGTTCTATAGAACAAGATAGTCCTCTTCCTCCAGTTCAGTTTTATGTAGACCGTTCTACAAGGCAGATTGTTTGTACTGTATATTCTGATGGCAAGCAGTGGTCTAATAATGAGCATATATGTACTTTGACTGTGTTTTGTGCACAAGGTTTTTTTGCTCTACAAGACGGTATTCGTTCATTATTTGGCACTACAGAAGAACCTAGATTTGATAATTTGCATTTTTTAAGTTTTAAAGAAAACTATATTGTTACAGGTGGTTGGGAGTCTTGGTACAATCACTATGCAAATATAAATAATCATCTTATAGAAGAAGACTTAGAATCTCTTTCTAGTACAAATAATATAGTTAATTCTTTTATGCTAAAAAAAGATAAAACTGTAGTTTTTCAGGTTGATGATGGATGGGAACAAGCTTGCGGACAATGGCAAGTATGGCAAGAAAGATTTCCTAAAGGCATGAGAGATTTAGCCACTTCCATTTCGCAAAAAGGATATATTCCAGGCTTATGGGTTGCTCCGTTTATTACAGACTTTAGGGCAAAAATTGCGCAAGAACATCAAGATTGGCTATTGCGTGATACAAAGGGTAAACCCCTTGCCGCTGGTATGAATATGCTGTGGGGAAGCAGATTTGGAAAGATGCAACCTTCATCTCCATATTCATATTTTTGTTATGACCTTAGTAAAGATGAAGTTTTAGAATATCTTGATTCCCTTATGGAAACAATTATAAATGAATGGGGATTTAGATATATAAAACTAGACTTCCTTTTTGCAGGAATGATAAATGGTTCTTTTGCAAATGGAGGGGCTGCATATAAGTGGTATGATAGAGCGATTAAACTCATAACAAAGAGAACTCGTAACTTAAATGGCGAATATGTTGCATATTTGGGATGCGGTTTACCCTTTGAGCCTTCTTGGAATGTTTTGCCCCTTTCTCGTATAGGACCAGATACAAAAGAGGATTGGGATATAGACTGGCTCCGTAAATTGCATTTTGCTGCTCGCACGGGTGCAAAGGTGAATATGCAAAGTACATTGGGTCATTCATTTTGGAATCAAAGTGTGTTTATAAATGACCCCGATGTTATATTCCTTCGTAGGCAAAATATTTCTTTAACAGACGCAGAAAAGGAAATGATTGCCCTAATAAATTTTATGTTTGCAAGTCAAATTATGCATTCTGATGACCCTGCTTCTTTTTCTGAAGAAGAACAAGAAGCAACGGAACACATACAAGCATTGTACGAACGTTTTGATGAAGAAGAATTTGGTCATATAAATTGTTCTAGCGATACATATATTTTATTTAATAAAAAAGGAACTTACGTAGGCCTTATAAACTTATCAGAAAAACCTTTTACATGCACTAAGCAAGAAATGCTTTCTTACCTTATGGGTGCTACTAGAAAAGATATTTCTGTTGAAGATTGTAAATTTGTTCCCATTGTTAATCACTGTATAAATGTAGATGATACTTATACAGCTGAATGTCATACAATTTCTATTTTTGAACTAGAACAACTTTAATCAGAGTTTTTAATTGTAAAAAGGAGATAAAATTATGCAAGACAAGAGTTCTGTTATTTTTGGAAACCCCATTCCAGAGAAATTTATTCGTAAAGCGGCTAAAGCACAAAAAAAATATCTAAAAAAATTTGGTGATGATAGAAATACTAAGTACCATTTAGCAGCTGTGGATAATGAAGTTCTTACTCCCATAATGGGAGTGAAGGTTTTAAAATTATCTTCTGACCCCTTAGAGTCTTTACCCGAAAAAAGTATTATCATAGGAAATATTCGTATGGGCTTTGGGCATTATCGTATTTCTATGGCTATGGCAAGTGCCGCTCATGCTATGGGCTACACACCTTTATGGCTTGATTTAAATTCTTTCCCAGAAACAACGTGTACAAAGATAATAGGCGAGCAAAATAAAATGTATTCTATGGCATCTCGCTTATCCCAAAAGTCTAAATTATTTAATTCTTTAGTGTGGGAACCTCTTAATTATACAGGATTTAAACAAATTACATATAATTGCGGAGACCAAAAAAATGCAGAATTAATGGTTCCCTTGTTTAATGACTTACCTAAAGACACACCTTATATAGCAACTCACGTATGGCCTTCCCAAGCTGCAATTCATGCTGGTATGACTCATGTAGTTAATGCTATTCCTGATAACTGGCCTATGGCATTACATTTAAGCGAAGGTGCCTTGCATACAGTCCAAACTCCAAATGCATATTTTGGCTATCGCACTTTAAGTGCCTTTGATGGAGAAAATGTATTAAAACCAATGGGTAAAGATGATATTGTCTATATAGGTCAGTATATAGATGATGAACTTGTTAGCAATATAGAAAGCGACTGTAAAGCAAGATTAGATAGGCTTGCTAATGGTAAGCCTATTCGTTTTCTCTTAACTATAGGAGGTGCTGGGGCGCAAGGAGATTATTTTGCAGGTCTTATAAAAACGCTAATCCCCTATATAAAAGAAAATAAAGCAGCATTGTATTTGAACATTGGTGATTATGCAAGCGTATGGGATATGTTTAAGTCTAAAATACCGGGCATAGAAAATCTTGCAAGCTTGCATTTTGATAAGTGGGAAGAAACAAAGAAGTTTGCTCAAAATGCTCTTATGGATAATAGTTCAAGCGCACTAGAATCAAAAGGAATACATGTATTTTGCCATAAAGATATCTTTGCTGCTGTTTATGCAACTAATATACTTATGCGTGCTTGTGATGTTCTTATGACAAAGCCTAGTGAACTTGCTTTTTATCCAGTTCCAAAATTAATGATTCAGCATGTTGGCGGACATGAAAAATGGGGGGCTATAAGAGCGGCAGAGGTGGGAGATGGTACTCCAGAGTGTCCTAATTTAGCTCATGCACAGTCTATGATACAGCAATTCATAGAATATCCTGATTTGTTGTCTTCTATGTGTAATGCTATAATAGCAGCAAAAAAAGCTGGTATTTATAATGGAGCCTATCATGCTGTGGAACTTGCTACTGGAATTACGGATTTAGATGGTAAGGGTTCAAGGTATGCCTATGCAGGCCGCTGAACGTCGCCGTTTAGAACAAGAGCAACTAAAAGCCGAACGTATAAATAATATTATAGAATGTACGTTTGGGCTTTTTGCAGAAAAAGGCATAGAAAGTATAAGCATGAATGAAATAGCATCGCAAGCAGAAATAGGGGTGGCTTCTTTATATAGATATTTTTCTACAAAAGAAGACCTTGCTATAGAATGTGCCATTTATGCTTGGAAGATGGAAGCAGATAATTTTAAAAAATACTTTGCTACTTCAGAGTATGATATGTTTTCTGGTTATGAACAAATTAAATGTTTATTAGAGATTTTCCCAGAAGCATTAGTTTCTCAAAGTAGTTTTTTTAGATTTATATATTATTTTGATGCCTTTATAAAAAAGGAAAAGGTATCTCAAGCACGTTTGCATAATTATGAAGAGGCTATAAACGTATTAAAAGATGTTGTGATATGTGCCATAGAAAAAGGAAAGAAAGATGGTTCTATAACTTTTACATCAGCAACTAATCTTTCTTTAAGGGGGGCAACAACTAATGAATTATATTTTAGTATGATGCATTCCCTTTTTAGCATGGCTCAGAAGTTGTCTTTATCTGGAGAAATGCTTTATATGGATTTAGAAGTAAAACCAGAAAAACAAATGGAACTTTTAGTACAATTTATACTTGCTGCCTTAAAGTGAGGAGGATTTTTATGGAAAAAGCAAGACTTTCTGCAAAAGAAAAATGTGCCTATGGCTTAGGGGCTGTAGGTAAAGATATGGTATATATGCTTTCTGCAAGCTATGTACTTTATTATTATCAAGATGTTTTAGGTGTAAGTGCCGCAGCTATGGGTGTTATCCTTCTTGCTGCAAGAGTTTTTGATGCTTTTAATGACCCAATAATGGGTGTAATAGTGGCTAATACAAAAACAAGATGGGGAAAGTTTAGACCATGGCTTTTTATAGGAACGCTTACAAATGCTGTTATTCTCTATCTTATGTTTGCAGCTCCTCCTTCAATTTCTGCAGGTGGCCTTGTAGCTTATGCGGCTGTTACATATATTTTGTGGGGTGTTACCTACACAATGATGGATATTCCATATTGGTCTATGATACCAGCGTTTACGGAAGGCGGTAAAGAGAGAGAAGGACTTACTACTTTAGCTCGTAGCTGTGCGGGAGTTGGCTCTGCTATTGTTTCTATTATTACAATGCTAACTGTGCATAAGCTAGGTATAAAACTTGTTGGAGAACAAGCTAGTAATACGGCAATAGAACTTGCTGGCTTTAAGATGTTTTCTTTGATTGTTGCAGTATTGTTCATGGTCTTTATACTTTTTACTTGTATAATGGTAAAAGAAAAATCTTCTGTAGATATGAAAACTGCAGGAGTAGGGCAGATGTTTAAAGCCCTTATACAAAATGACCAAGCTATGACAGTTGTTGTTACTATAGTAGTAATAAATATTGCTTTGTATATTACATCAAACTTGCTTATTTACTTTTTTAAGTATGACATAGGTGGAGCTGATTGGACTGCTACATATACTTGGTTTAATACAGTTGGAGGTGGAACACAAATCCTTTCTATGATGGTTCTATACCCTGTACTAAGAAAGTTTTTTAATAATATAAAAATATTTTATATAGGTGTTGGAATGTCTGTATGTGGTTATTTAACGCTTCTTGCAATGGCAAGTTTTAATGTAAAATCATTAGCTCCTCTTCTAGTTCCTGGTGTTTTAATAATGGCTGCTTCTGGAATGAATAATGTAATAATTACGGTGTTTTTAGCAAATACTGTTGATTATGGAGAACTAAAAAATGGCAGAAGAGACGAAAGTGTTATATTCTCTATGCAGACCTTTGTAGTAAAACTTGCCTCTGGCGTTTCTGCTTTTATTGCTTCTGTGGCCTTACAGGTTCTTAATCTAAAAGCTGATTCTACAGATACAGGAGATGTTTCTTTCATGGTAGCACAGAGTTCAAAAATGGGCTTGCGTCTTATTATGTCTTTAGTGCCAATAGCAGGTTTAATTTTTGCATTTATTTGGTTTAAAAAACGCTATATACTTACAGATTCTAAACTACAAGAAATATCTAAAGAATTGCAGGGAAAATCAAGCGAAAATTAATAGTATCTAGCGTTATAAAAAGGTGAACAAATAGGCAGGAGTAATATATGAAACAATTATCAAAGGGTAAAATATGGTTATTTGCCATAGGACAATTTGGCTGGTCTTTGCTTTCTGGCTTAATAGGAAGTTGGCTTGTTAGTTTTTATTTACCAAGTGATGAAGCCATTGCTTCAGGGCAGCCTGTACTCATTCCTCAAGGTAGAGTTATATTGGGGCTTCTAACAGTGATTGGTGGTATAACTGCTTTAGGAAGAATATTTGACGCTATTACAGACCCCTTAGTCGCTTCTTTATCTGACAAGTGTAAATCTCCAAAGGGAAGACGTATTCCTTTTCTAAAATGGGCAGCCTTGCCATTTGCCATTACTACATTGCTTGTTTTCTGTGCGCCTTTTAATCCTGCAAACTTTGCTGCAGCCTCTCTTTTTAATTCTTTATGGGTATGTATAACTGTACTAGCGTATTATTTTTTTATAACGCTTTATTGCACTCCATATACTGCTTTATATTCAGAAATAACCCATACAGAAGAAGAGAGAATGTTAGCGTCTACAGCAATTTCTCTTACGTTTATAGTGGGAACTGCCATAGGCTATCTAGGACCTGTTGTGTGGGGAGCACTAACACCTGTAGTGGGGGAGCGTGTTACAGCTATTAGGCTTACTTTTGCAATCTTTGCAGTTATAGCCTTAATCTGTATGTACGTTCCTGTCTTAGCAATAAATGAAAAAGACTATGTTACAACACAGCCATCTCAGGCTGGTATGCTTCAATCTTTAGGAAAGACATTTAGCAATGGTTCCTTTAGGGTCTTTGTAGGCTCTGATGTGTTTTATTGGATAGGTCTTACAATGTTCCAAACTGGTATTCCATACTTTGTAACATCTTTACTAGGTTTGCCAGAAGCTTTTCAGTCTATGTTCCTAGTTCTTATGACTGCCATATCTTTACTGTTCTATGTACCAATAAATATGATAACTGCAAAAGTTGGTAAAAAGAATATGGTTGTTTTTGCGTTTGCAATGTTTACAGCGGTTTTTGCTTTTACTTCATTTACTCATGGGGCTGCTAGCGAGGAAGGGCTTATACCAACTCCATTTGGGGGAGCTACAGCAGGACAACTTGTACAAGGGCTTATAATGATTGTGTGTGGAGCCTTGCCTATGGCAATATTTGGAATATTACCACAAGCTATGGTAGCAGACTGTGCAGAATATGACTCTAGGAAAACTGGGGAAAGTAGACAGGGGATGTTTTTTGCCGCTAGAACTTTCTGTATGAAGTTAGGACAGGCTTTGGCTATGGTTATATTTACCTCTCTTGCAACTCTAGGTTTGCATACAGAAGGGGGAGTAACTGTAAACTCAGGTTCTGGTTATAGAGTTGCTGCAATGACTGCGGCTGCTTTATGTGCTATAGGTGGTATTATATTAATATTCTATAATGAAAAGAAAGTTTTAGGAAAAGATAAATAGTAGATTTGTATTACATGGGAGTAAAATATGTATATTACTTGCTTAGATTTAGAAGGGGTTTTAGTTCCAGAAATATGGATAGCTTTTGCCAAAGAAGCGGGTATTCCAGAACTAAAAAAAACTACAAGAGATGAGCCTGATTATAATAAACTTATGGCATGGCGACTTGATATTTTAAAAGAGCATAAACTTGGATTAAAAGAAATTCAGCAAACAATAGCAAATATTGAGCCTATGCAGGGAGCTAAAGATTTTTTAGATGAACTAAGGAGTATTTGTCAGGTAATAATTATAAGCGATACCTTTACTCAATTTGCTTCACCTCTTATGAAAAAATTAAGTTGGCCTACTATTTTCTGTAATAGTTTAGATGTATCGCCTAATGGAACTATAACAGGCTTTAAGATGCGCTGCGAAAAAAGCAAACTTACTACGGTAAAAGCTTTGCAGTCTATCGGCTATCAAACAATAGCAGCAGGGGATAGTTATAATGATTTAGATATGATTCGTTCTAGTAAGGCTGGATTTTTATTTAAGAGTACAGAACAAATAAAAAAGGATAATCCTCAAATTCCTGCTTTTGAAAACTATAGCGAACTCTTAAATGCTATAAAAGATGTCTTAAACAATTAAGTAAGAGCGTGACAGAATGACATACTAGATAGGTTCTTAGAAGTCATGGAAATCAATTTTATACTATACTCCCATAAAAAACAGCGAAAAGGAGACTTGCGGATTGAATCCTAAGGATTACAAAAACACTCTGTTCGTGCTGCCTGAGTAAGCGGCAAACGTAAATAATTACAAA
>CAJOPO010000491.1 GCA_905236315.1 uncultured Treponema sp. | reverse complement strand
CGTATACTCCAAGTTCACCTTTTTCTTCTCTTTATGCTTTTATAAGAATGAAAAGTGAAACTAAAAGTACTATTCCTCCAATAGAATAAATAATATTTGAAACTGTATTTAAGTTGTAATTAAATACAGTATATGCAGAGTCTGCAAGTCCATAAAAAACTTCAACAATAAGTCCCATAACAATTGCTCCACAAAATCTGTCTACAAATCTTGTTCTTTCTGTGTAATTCATAAAACTCCTTACCTTTCTTACATAAAACCATTTTAAAGCTCATATTCATAAAGCAACATTGAAACAGTCGCAATTCCAGCCGTTTCAGTTCTAAGTATCCTCTTACCTAGCGAAACTTTTTTAATCTCGCAAGATTTCTCTAATACTTTAATGTCTTTCTCAGAGAAACCACCCTCTGGCCCTATTACAACCGCAATACTTTTAACATTACCGTCATGCCTTTTTAGTAGGCTCTTAAGAGACATATCCTTTTCGCATTCATACGGCACTATAACTATATCATATTTTGAAAGATTTTCAACAATATTTTCTAATTTATTAACATTTTCAACTATAGGAACTGCCTGTCTTCCGGACTGTTTTGAAGCCTCTTCAGCAATTTTACCCCATCTTTCCACCTTTTTGATGCCATTTTTATCATCAATTTTAACAATTACTCTATCTGTTAAAATAGGAACAAACCTTGATACACCAAGTTCTGTACACTTTTGAACAATAAAGTCCATTTTGTCTGACTTAGGTAGTCCTTGATAAAGTGTAATTTCTATAGTAGATTCAGTCGTATCAAGCGAAATATCAATAATATTAAGAACGATTTCATCATTAAAAATACTTCCAATTTTAGTAAAATACCTTTTTTGAAACTCATCACAAACCTCTAAAGTGTCGCCAATCTTATATCTGAGAACATTTTTTATGTGATTAACATCTTCACCAATAATATGTATTTTGTCATTATCTACTTGATTACTTTTTATATAAAATGTTGAAATAACAATCCCCTCCATTAGATGTTATGGCGCGCACTGTGCGCCTCTACTATTTATTAATTTATTCGTAGTGAAGCACAGTGTGCTCCACATAAGATAATAAATTCTTAACAATTGAGGACGGGCTCATTGCCTCATTTTGAGGTAATGAGTCCGTCCTTAATCTTAAAAGAATTTCCTTCTTTTCCCAGTTTCAAAGCTTTCTCCACTTATTTCAGCAAATTTCTTTAAAAGTTCTCTTTGTTCAGTATTAAGTCTTTTTGGAACATCAACAATTGTTGTGAAATACAAATCTCCAACGCCTCTACCATTAACATTTTTTATTCCTTTGCCTTTAAGTGTAAAGATAGAACCTGTTTGCGTCCCTTCAGCTAAATCATATTTCTCTGTACCATTTAAAGTTGGTATATCAATAATAGCCCCTAATGCAGCTTCTGCAAAAGACACATGAACATCGCAGAAAATGCTATCACCTTTTCTCGTAAATACTGGATGCTTCTTTACAGAGACAGTGATATAAAGGTTCCCTGAAGGGCCACCTCTTAATCCATTTTCACCTTCACCGTTTAGAGAAATGATTTGGCCGTTATCAATACCAGCTGGAACAGATACTTTAATCTTTCTCTGTTTCTTAACACTTCCTCTACCTTTACAATCAGGGCAAGGATTTGTAATGACTTTACCGGTTCCTCCACAATTATCACAAGTTCTTACAGATTGCATTTTTCCAAGTATTGTGTTTTGAGTAACTCTAACACTTCCTGATCCACCGCAAACTTTACAAGTTTCAGGCGATGTACCAGGTTTTGAGCCACTACCTTTACATGTAGAACATGATTCTTCTCTATTTACTGTTATTTCTTTTACAACACCAAAAGCAGCTTCTTCAAAAGTGATTTCAAGTCTGACTCTTAAATCTCTACCTCTTACAGGTCCATTTCTATTTGCTCTGCTTGAGCTTCCTCCAAAGAAAGAAGAGAAAATATCATTAATATCGAAATCTGAACCACCAAAGCCATTGAAACCACTGAAGCCATCAAATCCGCTAAATCCACTGAAGTCACTATTATATCCATTTGGTCCACTATGTCCAAATTGATCATACATACTTCTCTTTTGTTTATCAGACAATACTTCATAAGCTTCATTCAATTCTTTAAACTTAGTTTCTGCCTCTTCTTTATTGTCTGGATTAGCATCAGGATGGTATTGTTTTGCCAATTTTCTATATGCTTTTTTAAGTTCTTCATCAGTCGCTGTTTTTGGAACACCAAGTACTTCGTAGTAATCTCTTTTCGACTCAGCCATCAAGCTCAATTCCTTTCAGAAAAATCTATACATTTTTCAAATTGTTCTAATTTTAATTTAAGTTGAAAAAGAATTGAGATAATTTCAAGGCAGACAAGCGAGGCAACCGGAGGCGTATGTGCATACGTTGAGGATTGCCGAACGCAGTCTAACACAGAAATTATCCAATTATTTTTCAACGCCATAAATTACTCTTCGACCTTATAGTCTGCATCATAAACTGTTCCCTCTTTTGGCTCATCACCATTGTTTGCAGTACCTGCACCAGCAGCACCAGTAGCATCTGCTCCTGCAGCATTTGCACCAGCATTAGCATATAGCTTTTCAGAAATCTTATAAAATTCTTGAGTTAATTTTTCTGTTGCAGCTTTGATTTCTTCCGTATTTGAACCATCTAGTGCTTTCTTAACATTAGCAACTTCAGCTTCAACTTTAGATTTTTCTTCGTTGCTAACTTTATCTCCTAAATCTTTTAATGCTTTCTCTGTGTTGTAAATCAATGAATCAGCATTATTTCTAATTT
>CAJOPO010000490.1 GCA_905236315.1 uncultured Treponema sp. | reverse complement strand
AGTGAAAATAATAAATGCAATAAATAAGGTTTCAGAAGGTAATTTCTCTGATGATGCTAAGATAAAATATAAACGAAGTATACTTTTTGCACCTGTTTATAACAAGTTTAATGATATGGTAGAGGAATTACGAAGTAATAGAATACTAAAAGAAGATTTTATAAATAATTTTTCTCATGAGTTTAAAACTCCTATAGCGTCTATAAATGGTTTTGCTTCCCTTATGTTAGAAATGGAACTTAGTAACGAAGAGCAAAAAGAATATCTAAAAATTATAGCAGATGAGTCAGACCGTCTTGCAAAGCTTTCTTACAATACATTGCTTTTATCTAAGTTAGATAGCGACCGTATTGTTGTGAATAAAAAAACTTATGCCTTAGATGAACAAATAAAGCAGTGTGTTATTCTTTTATCACGCTTATGGGAAAGCAAGCATATAATAATGGATTTAGAAAAAGTAGATGATGTTTTATATACAGGAAATGAAGAATTACTAAAAGAAGTGTGGATAAATATTTTATCTAACGCAATCACTTATACTCAAGAGAATGGAATTATTACTATTGAGGTGCATAAACAAAAAGCAGATATTATTGTAATGATTAAAGACAGCGGTAAGGGGATAAGTGAAAATGCCTTACCTAGAATATTCGACCGATACTACCAAGAAGATGCATCTCGCAATGGCTCAGGTCATGGTTTAGGTCTTGCTATAGTAAAGCGCATTGTGCAATTATGCGAAGGAAGCGTAACTGTTACAAGTACAGTTGGGGTAGGCACTACATTTACTGTATGCCTACCTTCTTAAAGATTTAATCTTTAAGATTTAATCGATACGCTTTACATTGCCATCTTCGTCAGAGACAAAGACAATGGGGCGTAGTTTTGTGAAAAATCCACACTCTACTACACCTACAATATCATCTATCTTGTCTTCCATCTCTGAAGCGTTTACAAAAGATGACCACTTGCAGTCTACAAGCATATTTCCGTTATCAGTAATTACAGGTCCTGCTTTTTTTACTCCTTGCCTTAAAACGCATGATGCTCCTAGTTTTTCTAGCTCCCTTATTACAGAAACTCTAGCCTCTGGAATAATCTCTACAGGTAGAGCAAAGCCTGTACCATGCCCCTTTACTAGCTTAGTGCTATCTGCCACTATAATAAATATGGAAGAATTATATGCTATAATTTTTTCTTTTAATAAAGCTGCTCCACCACCTTTTATAAGTGAATTGTTAGGTCCAACTTCATCAGCACCGTCTATGGCTAAATCTAAGTGAGCATTAATGATTTTATCATTCATACTAAAGACTGGAATACCTAAATCTTCACAGGCTAGAGTAGTCTGAAAACTAGTTGCAACACCCTTTATGTCTTTTAGAGTTCCATCTGAAATTCGCTCCCCAATGCGTGTTACTGCTGGCATTGCTGTAGAGCCAGTGCCAAGTCCTAATTTCATACCGCTATGAATTACGCCTTCGTTTATTAGCGTATCCACTGCTGTACGTGCTGCTAAAATCTTTTGTTCATTTTGTGAAATTGACATTAATATTCTCCTGATAAAACATAATCTTTACCTGTAAAAAGTTTAAATTGTTCATATCCTTGATACATAAGCATACTATAACCATTGTACACTTTGCACCCTGCACTAGATGCTCTTTGCATAATTGGAGTAACAGAGGGAACATAAATTATATCATATAAGAGTTCTTTTCCATTAAACTCATAAAAATATAAAGGGTCATTTTCTTCTGTAGAAGTACCGCTGCAATTCATACCCTTTGATGTGGTTTGTATAATTACATCATTGTATTTTTTTAGCATATCAATGGCATCACGAGAAAGAGAGGCATATTTAAAACCATATTGCTCTGCTAACTGTCTTGCTTTATGAATTGTTCGATTAAAAATACATGCATTGCCCTTCAGTTTTTTTACAGTATATGCAATCGCACGAGCCGCTCCGCCTGCTCCAATAATAGCAACTTTTTTATGTAAAAGACTTTTATTACCTATAAGTTCCTTTAAAGACTGCTCAAAGCCCAAAGCATCTGTATTGTAACCTTTCCATTTGCCGTTATCTAAGCGAACTATGGTATTACAGGCTCCTATTTTCTGAGCTGTAGGGTCAACTTCATCCATCATTTTTAAGGCTTCTTCTTTATGGGGAACGGTTACAGACATTCCTAAAACATTTGCAGAAGACGCAAAGCTAAATGCCTGTGAAAACTCTTTTGCTCTAATGGGAACGTATACTGCGTTAATATGATGTTTTTCAAAACCTTTATTATGTAATTCTGGACTTGATGTAGCCTCTAGTGGCCAGCCTGTTATTCCGTAAACTTTTGTATTAGTATTTATATCATTAAAATGATAGGTTTGGGTTAATATATCTGGAGTTAAGTGTTCTAATTTTGCAAGATTTTCATTCATCTCAGCAGGAGATGTATAGGTTATGCAGCTTTTTAGTTTTGCACTTAAGATTCTACTAGGAATACCAAACTTACCCATTGCTACTAAAATATGATTTGTATCTGGAAGTTTTTCTGCTTCTTCAAAAAGCACACGCACATCATCAAGTGAATGGGGCATAAAGGCAATCTTAGGAATTTCATTACTCATAGTCTGTAGACTGCTTAATCTATTCCTTATGTTAAGAATGGGGTTTTCCATATCATGAACACTTCGGATTATTTTTTGCCCATAGGCTAGAGCGGCTTCTTGTAAGCTAGAAACCCTAAAATCCTCTTCAAAATCTACATAGGCAAAGTTTTTTGTTTGTTCTTCTTTTGCAAAAGCAAGGGCGCGGGCAAATAATATAGCCCTGTTAGCTTCTCCCTCGTCAAAGCGGCCACCGTCTATTTTGCGTCTTATAGTTAAAATGCAAGGTAAATTAGTCATTAGCGGAAATCTTCTTGTTAGAAGTCGCTCTTCTTCTTGTAAAAAATCAACTCTCAACTCTGCTATATCTATATAGCTTTTGTATTTATCTAATATCTCCAAGTCTTCTTGAAGCGTTTTGCCTGTAAGAGTTAAACATATAAGGGGATGTTCCATATAAAAATAATAGAAATAAATACTTCCAATGTCAAGGTTAGAATTTAGGAGATAGGATATAGAAGATAGACAATAGAAAATAGAGGGGAGGGGGTAGAATGGCTGACTAATATGCCATGACGCACAATAACTGGCCATGTTGTAATTGACAGAGAAAAAATAGATGGTATAATTTAACGCAGGAAATGCTAATTCTTCCATAATAAGCCAATGAGTATAAAAAGTTTGTTTGATTCAAAAATTAAAGTTTTCCTTGTGTCTGTGATAATACTTTGTGCATTGATTATCATAGGAACAAAAATTATTCCTCTTTTTAATCCCCACCACCTTTCAGAAAAAGAAAAATGTGCTTTATATACCAATGAAGTGATTCAATATTTTGAACAGGAAAAATTAGACGATTTTCTTGATTCCATTGGTTACGCTATTTTTTATAATGAAAGTGTAGGTAATACGGAAGAAGAAATATACCTTTATTCCCTTCTTTCTCAATACTATCTTGAAATAGGAGCTGATAAGTCTGGCTTTGAAACAATTCTGCACGGCAGGCGATTAAAGAACTTTTATAAAATCCAAAATATAGAAATAAGAAGTCAGGCATTGCATGCTTATGGTAGATTTTTGCTTTTTGAAAGTGATTTTGAAGATGCTCTAAAGGCAGAAAAACAACTTGAAGATGACGCAAATGTGCTTTTGCAAGAGAATCATCTCAATGCAACTCATTATTTAAGGCGGGCCTTAGCTTTTAAGGCTTATGTAATGATGATGCAGGGCAAAACGGAAGATTCTTATGAACTTGCCTGTGAAATTTTCGAAAAATATTACGATAAAAATGAAGATTTCTCTCATATCACAACTTATGACTTTTTGCTTCCAATTTATTGGATTAGGACTGAATGGGCTATTAGAAACAGGGATTACGAGCAGGCAATCGTTTTTTGTAAAGAGTATGGCAAACTCTGTAAGAAATATAATTTCCGCATGAATGCACTATCTCTTTCTAAAGAACTTATGTTTGCCCTTCCTGAAGCGATGAGTGCAGAACGAGAAAAACTTTTTAGAGAAACAGCCCTTGATGCAGATTTCCTTGCTCAGAACTTCCTTGACTATTATACAGATTCAACAGATGAAAAACTTTTTGCAGTAATTGAAAACTTAAAATACAAAGAAGAAAAAAACAGCTTAAAAAATCAGTTGATACACAATCTGCTTATAGTTCTTATAATGCTGATAGCCTTTTTGCTGATTTTAATTTCTGTCTACAGCGAAACCCAAACTGATGGACTTACAAAACTTAGGAACAGGCGCGCCCTTAATATACGATTAGGGAAACTTGCTTCTTCTGGCAAAAAGTATTCGGCAATTATGATAGATATAGATAACTTTAAGAAACTTAACGATAATTTCGGTCATGATTTTGGCGATGAAGTCTTGCGCGGTGTTGCCGTCTGCTTAATCTCAAAAGAAAGTAAAAATGTAAAATGCTATAGGTATGGCGGAGAAGAGATGGTTGTGATTTTAGAGCATTTTAATTTAGAGCAGGCCGTAAGATTTTCGGAAAATGTCAGAACAGAAATCTCTTCTATGAAGTGGAAAAACGATGTTCATGTAACGGCAAGTTTTGGATTAGGTTTTGAAATGCCAGACTCCTTAAAAGAAGCTGATGAAAATATGTATGTAGCAAAGCAAAAGGGAAAAAACTTTACTGCATACAAAAAAGACGGCAAACAGTATCTTGCCGAACGCCGCCTTGACATTAGAAATCCCATGCCTGATAAATTTTAAAGCAAATTAGATTTACTGCTGTAAATCATCCTTTTTAGAAATAATGGCTGGAACTATAAAGGAAAGCAGCAGCATAATTGCGCTAAAAATAATCATAATCAAGTGCCTGTGCCCTGCTGTTTTATTTGTAAAATCTGAATAGTTTGCCATTACGATTACAGACCAATCCGTGTTTTCAATAGGAGCATAGCCCACCACTTGTTTTTCTGTATTAGGCATTTTGATTATGGAAAATCCACTCTGTCCTAACGCTATATTTGTTGTAATGTCCTGAAGGTCTTTACTGCCAGAGTCTGCTGCATCATCGAAAATATTTGCATTTAAAATGTTTTCTGAATTAATATCTGCAATTACAAGCCCTGTAGAACGGCGTATTATGATTGTTGTGGCATCTGTGCCTATAACATTGTGAGAGCATATTTCCGTTAAAGTTTTTCCATGGGCTGCAAGAAAAAAAGTATTTATGAGAGTTCCTTCATCATCATAAAGAGGGGCACCGTAAAAGATGGTGGGAAGGTTTGTAACCTTGTTGAAGATTGGTCCAAAAATTGTTTCTTTCCCCTGAATTGCATTTTTAAAATATGCCCTCTCCGAAAAATTGTACATAGGCCCTTCTACAAGGTAGCTGTTTCCCTGCAAGTCTGTTATATTAAGCCCTATTAGATTTGAATCTGCATCTTTTACGCCAAAGAGTTGTTCTGCTTTTTCTTTTATGGAAACATTCGGGTCTTTTATGATGGGTAGGGTAGAAGCAATGCGGATTGTTGCAAAATTTGAATAGTTGTAGGCATTAACTTCGTTTTGAATACTTTTTATCAGACTGCCAACTTGCTCCTTGATTGCAGAATTTAATGTCTGTGCGGAAGTAATATCTGCAATAACAAAAAGTCCAACGCAGGAAATGAGCGTAAAAAGAAAAGTTACGGCTATGTGCAATTTGTTTCTTTCTGACATTTTAAAACTCCGATATATTATTTATGGGAACCTCTAAAAATTGCAATTTTTAGAGGTAACTTCGAAAATGCGATGTTTTAATTCCTGCTATTACCAGGAATTAAAACTCGT
>CAJOPO010000489.1 GCA_905236315.1 uncultured Treponema sp. | reverse complement strand
CCGCCGATTCGGAAAGTCAATGGCAGGAGATATGCTTGCCGCATATTATTCAAAAGGTGCAGGTTCAAAGAATCTTTTTTCAGAATACAAAATTTCCAAGACGGAAAGTTTTGAAAAACATCTCCATACATATAATGTCATAAAAATAGACTTAAATGCACTGTACTCGCAGTGGAAGAACATCCCTGTTAAGCAGGAAGAGTTTAAGACAGTAACAGGCTATTTAACCACTTTGCTCTGCAATGAGTTTAAAGCAGAGTTTAAGGATATTATGTTTCCTAAAGAGCAGACTGTATCAGGATACTTGCAGCAAGTATATAAAGAAACAAAAGAAAAATTCATAATCATAATAGACGAGTATGATGTTCTTGTAAGGGAGCAGGTGGAGCAAAACGACTTTGACCTGTATCTGGCTTTTTTAGTTTCTCTTTTTAAGAACTCAGAGCTAAAACCTGCTGTCGCGCTCGCTTATATTACAGGTATTCTGCCGGTTGTAAAGGACAAGATGCAGTCAAAACTGAATACTTTTAATGAATATACTATGCTTGAGGCAGAAGATTTTGCCGAATTTACAGGATTTACTGCGAAAGAAGTACGCACTTTGTGCCAAAAATACGGCTGCAGTTTTGATGAGTGTAAAAGCTGGTACGACGGCTATAAGGTAGGCAATTACGAAATTTACAACCCTGAAGCGGTTATACAGGCAGTGCCAAAGGGAAAGTTTAAATCATATTGGAGCAAAACTTCCAGTTATGAGGTCATTTCTGACAAAATAAAGATGAACTTTGAAGGCACAAAAGACTGCGTAATCAAGATGCTTGGTGGCGGCAAGGTTGATGTCGACGTGCACAGCTATAAAAACACGCTTTCGGATTTTGCAAACAAAGACGATGTGTTTACGTATCTTATTCATCTTGGCTACCTTGCTTATGACGAAGAAACGGGTCAGTGCTACATTCCTAACTGGGAAATAAGCGGTGAATGGCAGAGGGCAGTGCAAGACGACAAAGACTATGAAGCAACGAATGAGATAATTACCCAGTCAAAAGAGCTGCTTTTGCAGACCTTACAGGAAAACGGGAAAGCCGTAGAGCAGGCTCTTGATAAAAGTCATATCCATGTTACAAGCCTTAGAAGCTATAACAACGAAGACGGTCTGCATTGTGCCATATACCTTGCATATATTTATGCACTCAATGAATACTTCATTGCTCGTGAAATGCCTGCGGGGAAGGGAGTTGCAGATATTGTTTATATCCCCAAAAAGAAGAAATTACCGGCTCTTATTATCGAGCTTAAACGCAACGGAACGGCTGAAAGTGCAATAAATCAGATAAAAGAAAGGCAGTATTTTGACTCCCTTTCACACTATTCTGGCGATTTGCTTTTTGTGGGCGTGAACTACGATGAAAGCACCAAAAAGCACGAGTGCAAGATTGAGCGGTTTGTTAAAGAGTAGGGGGCACTCTTTTGTTTTTATTCACGATTTGAACACATTGACAGAAAATCGACTGCAAGGTAATATGAAAGAAAAGTTTTTGTTATTGATAATTGAGTAAAACGGCATAAAGGGGTATCTATGGCACAAAAAGATGTTTCTGAAGATTTTTCAGAAAGAATTGCGAATAACATAAACGATACTTTTTATGCACAGGGCGTTTCCTGGGAAGGAAAAATCAAGAACTTAAGAACTTATGCAGAAATTATAGTTCGCTTTATTCTTGGAGATGAAAACTGTTATCTAACTTTGGGTAGTACGGACATACAAAATCGCTTAAAACAAATTTCTACAGAATCTGCATTTTTACTTTCAGCTGTTAATAAAATAAACTCGTTTGGAAATGATAATATTCATACTTATAAAACTTCTGTTGCTACCGAGCAAGATTTCAATGAGGTTCTTGATGTAGTATATGATTTATATGCCTTTCTATTTATAGATTATTTTACAAAGAATGGTGTTGATACTAGGAATAGGGTTCTTGGTATTTTTTCTCTGCTTCCGCCGATTATTAGAAAGAAAACATTTGCATACCTTTGGAATAAAGATAAAAATAATATCACAATTGTCGATAAATTATGTCTTGCGGTGTTAAAAGCAGACGGTAAGGATGCAGCGTTAGATTGGATTTCAAATAATGAAAGCGTTTTAAAATCTTTGCCATGCAGAACCAAAGAAGCTTCGGATGGTTTAATACAAAAAATGGGTATTGAACTTGCTTCAAAGATTTTTGAGCAAGAACCCCAAAACATGTATGAAGTTTGCACTGATAAAGTCAACGGGCTTTCGCAATCAATAGATAAATATGGTGCACTTTATACAACTCATGAAGAAGCCCTGCGTTTTTACGAAGAGAAAATGTCAAGCCAATATCAGAATCTTAATGCCGATGAAGAAGAGTTTGTTACATTGATGGATTTCTGTTTTAAGGGGCGTAAAGTTGTTGATAACGGTAAGAATGAATTGTTTTACAGCGTTGGAAATGTAAGAGGCGTTATACAATGATGCTCTTTACATACCTAAAACTTTACCTTTTCCGCAAAAAATACCGCAGACTCAACGCCGCCGGCGGTTGGAGCGAGGGGAAGGCTTTTCCCTCCT
>CAJOPO010000488.1 GCA_905236315.1 uncultured Treponema sp. | reverse complement strand
TGTTGTAAGTCGCGCTATTATAGCGACTTACAACTCGCAGGAACATCGAAAAACTTTCTGAAAGGGAGTTTTTCGATGTTCCCTTAATATAGCACAATTCACGGCTCATCTTATTATTTTAGAAGGACTTACAACAACATCCATAAACACATCATGCTTTTCCATAGGAAGCTCATCAAATAAAAGTTGCTCATCATAACAAATGCCTACAAGTTTAACTATCGAATTCTTATTCAAAGCCTCTTTTTTTAAGCGTTGCAAAAATAAATCATAATAACCTTTTCCATGTCCTACCCTACCCTTACTATAAGAAAAAGCAAGACCTGGCACAAGAACTAGAATACTTGTATTTTCTTTCATTTCAAAGGCTTGTAAACTGCTAATAGGTTCAAGTATTCCCCACCTTCCTTTTACAAGGTATCTATTTTCTGAATATAAATCATGGGGCATGGTATAAAAATCCATAATACCAGCCCCATTATCATCTGTACCTAACATTCTAGGTAAAGCAACAGTTTTATTTCTAGCTAAGAAATCTTTTATTATAATTTGAACGTCAAGCTCAGTATTCATTGCCATATAAGCAAATAAAACATCAAAAGAATTATATTCATTTAACTTCATAACGTTCATTGCACAATTATATGAAAGTTTTTCAAGTGAAAGACCTACAGATGAAGCCCTCTCATGCAAAACCTTTTCTTCTAAGATTTTTTTTATTCGCCCACGTAATTCTTTTTTTTCTTCCATAAACATCATTCTATGCTATAATTTAAGCATGAAGAATTCTTTTGCTCAAGTACAAATGACAGAAACAAATAATAAATGGGAACAATGTATTAAACGGGAAAATTCCCTTTACATGAGGGGAAACTCTATCCGCTCAGAATTTGAGAGAGATTATACTCGTCTTTTACACTGCACCTCTTATCGCAGGTTAAAGCACAAAACGCAAGTTTTTTATGCACCCCATAATGACCACGTATGCACACGTATGGAACACGTAGGTCATGTGGCAAGTGTAAGCACAACTATTGCTAAATATTTAGGACTAAATAGAGAACTTACAGAAGCAATAGCCATAGGGCACGATATAGGTCATGCGCCCTTTGGCCATACAGGAGAGGCGATTCTTAATTCTCTTATTGAGCATAATAAAATCGCAGAGGGAACAAATGCGCCCCGCAAATTTTGGCATGAAAGAAATAGTTTATTTTTTGCTGATTATATAGATACCTTGCAAGACCCAGAAGGCAATGAAAAAAATCTTGATTTAACTTATGCCGTGCGAGATGGACTCATTTGTCATTGTGGAGAAATTGACCAACAAGGCATGATGCCTAGAGATGAAGCTATGGACCTTTATAATATAAAAAGACCTGGAATAGTTTCTCCTTACACATGGGAAGGCTGCGTTGTAAAAATAAGCGATAAAATTGCCTTTTTAGGAAGGGATTTAGAAGATGCAAGAACCTATCATATATTAGATATGGCAGCATTTAGACAGCTACATGAAATTGTTGCTACCACCTTAGGTTTTGATTCAAGTAAAAAAAATTCAAGCCATACTACAACTGGAGTTCATCGTTCTGGAAAAACAGTAAATACAACTACATTAATAAATGACATGATAGTAGACCTCTGCGAACACAGCACTCCACAAACAGGACTAAGTTTTAGCGAAGCATATTTTAATTTCATAAAAGAGCTTAAAAAGTTTAGTTTTGTAAACATTTATAATCACTGGAGATTAGTAGAATTCCAAAAATATGCAGAAGAAGTTTTAGGCTGCATATACCGTACCTTAATGAAAACACAAATCTATGCACAAAATCATCGTATAGAACAGGCTCTACGCTATATGCCAGAATTACGAACAACTTTTACAGATTGGTTAATTAAATATTCTAACTATGATATTAATAGAAAAAAGATATTGCATTATCTAACTAAAGAAGTATTTGATATTTCAAGCATAGAAAGCTACGAAAAATGTGTAATAGAGTTCATTAGCGGTATGACAGACCAATATGCAATAAAGGTTTTTGAAGAAATTGTATCTTTTTAAAAACTGTTGATATTATAAACTCTTTGCTACATTTTACCCCCTAAAACATATTCGAGCTAACGGACTTGAAGTCTTTATGGCAGACTTCAACTTCCGCTGTGGCAGGCTTCTTTGGTATTGGCACCTCTAAAAAATATCTGCAGTGTGCATTGTAATAAAGCCGTGACCCCTACTTGAACAACGTTTTAATTACTTGAAATCTTACATATACTATGCTAATATATGACTTAACATAGTATATGTAAGATTCGCTAGATTCTTTACTTTGTTCAGAATGACATGCTGAACAAAACGTACACTTCGTAGCACTTCCGAATATAGACTATCTCTCCTACCTAGATGCTACACTTCTTACTAATTAATTCTTCACTTAATTCTAAGTAAAATTACCAGTATAATCTAACTAGATTACACTCCC
>CAJOPO010000487.1 GCA_905236315.1 uncultured Treponema sp. | reverse complement strand
TGTTGTAAGTCGCGCTATTATAGCGACTTACAACTCGCAGGAACCTCGAAAAACTTTCTGAAAGGGAGTTTTTCGAGGTTCCCATCACTAACCACTAAATTCTATTTTATCCTGTCCATTCCCTTGCTAAAAAAACACTTTTATTATATAGTTTAATAGTATTCCCTAAAAATAAAATGAGGACGTAAATATGCAAGCATTAATGTTAGCCGCAGGCATGGGTAAACGTTTAGGAAGATATACTAAAAATGGCACAAAATGTATGGTGCAGGTAAACGGAAAGGCACTGATTGAATATGCCATAGAAGCCCTTGTTAGTGCAGGCATAAAAAAGTTTACGCTTGTAATTGGCTACAGGGGAGATGTCCTAAAAGACTTTATTGCATCCAAGTTCAACGAAAGCAATCTAAACGGCATGCAGATTGAATATATAGAAAACTCTGTATACGACAAAACTAACAATATATATTCTCTCTATCTTGCAAAACACTGTCTTACCGCTGATGATACCATCCTTTTAGAAAGCGACCTCATTTTTAATAAGCAGATTATCTGCGACATAATCAATAATCCAGAAAAGAACCTAGCCGTTGTTTCTCCCTTTGAAAACTGGATGGACGGAACCTGCACACTGCTAGACTCAGAGACAAACATTGTTGGTATGCTAGACAAGGCTCATTTTAAGTGGGAAGACATAAAAGACTACTATAAGACTGTCAACATATACAAGCTATCAAAGGATTTTTCTAGGCAGTATTATATTCCATTCTTAGAAGCATATCAAACAGCATTCGGAAAGAATGAATATTATGAAACTGTCCTAAAAGTCCTCACACTGCTTGACACAAAAACGCTAAAAGGCTTTGTAGTACCAGGAGAAGCGTGGTATGAGATTGATGACCCCGCAGACCTTGCTATTGCAGAGACACGCTTTTCAGATAGCACAAACAAAATCAAACTATTACAAAGACGCTATGGTGGCTACTGGAGATTCCCGCAGTTACTCGACTTCTGCTACTTAGTAAATCCATACTTTCCGCCTAAAAATCTTGTGAGGGAACTAGAATGTAACTTTGAAACCCTCCTTACGCAGTATCCAAGTGGAGCGGCAGAGCAGAGCCTACTTGCTGGTAAGATATTTAAAGTATTGCCAGAAAACATAGCGGTGGGTAATGGAGCTGCAGAACTGATTTCTTCATTCTGCAAAAATATTACAGGCAAGATTGCTATTCCTTTCCCCACGTTTAATGAATACCCAGCGCGTTTTACTAATGCAGAGATTGTTGCAGTTCCTGTAGATAAAGAAACATTCGCTTACACGGCAGAGGATATTATTCGTACCGTAAAAGAAACAGGAGCAAAAAGCGTATTGCTCATAAATCCTGATAACCCATCGGGTAATTTTATTGCAAAAGATGACGCTCTTAATCTTCTTAAAGAACTAAAGGCACTAGGGGCAACACTAATCTTTGACGAGAGTTTTATAGACTTTGCACAAAGAGAAAACCGCTACACACTGATTAATCAAGAAATATTACAAGAGTTTACAAATCTCATAGTAATAAAGTCGATAAGCAAAAGTTACGGCGTGCCAGGTCTTAGGCTAGGAGTGCTTGCAAGTGGCAATGCGGAACTCGTTGAAAAAGTAAAGAAAACAAATTCCATCTGGAATATAAATTCCTTTGGGGAATACTTTATGCAGATATATGAAAAGTATTCAAAGTTCTATAGTGCAGCTTGTGACGCAATAGCTGATGAAAGGAGTAGATTCTACACCGCGTTGTCTAATATTATGGGGGGGGGTATAAAACCATTCCCCAGCAGCGCAAATTATCTACTTTGCAAGCTCCCCACCTCGATCTCTTCTGCCACCTTATGCGAGAAGCTTATCTCTCGCTACAACATATTTATAAAAGACCTTTCGGACAAGAAGGGCTTTCAGAATGGAAACTATATTCGCATTGCAATCAGGAACAAAGCAGACAACGACAGGCTTCTCCATGCGTTAAGCGAGCTTTTGTCTTAGAAGGGCAAAAATGCTATTCCTCTTGCAGTAAAAGGGGGATAGCAGCATGAAAACAGTTTACGTAGGCATTACAGGCGATATTATTCATCCTGGAATTATAAACATCATTACAGAGGGCGCAAAGTATGGTGAGCTGACTGTAGGGCTACTTACGGACAGTGCCATTGTGAGCCATAAGCGTCTACCATATTTAAGCTATGACCAGAGAAAGCAAGTAATAGAAAACATAAAAGGCGTTTCCCGCGTGGTTCCTCAAGAAACTTGGAGCTATATCCCTAACCTAAAGAAATATAGACCAGACATTATGATTCACGGGGACGACTGGAAGACTAACTATCTTTCTAAGATGAGGGAAGAGTGTTTTACTACGATAAAAGACTGGAATGGCGAAATAGTAGAAATCCCATATACGCAGGGGATAAACTCTACAGCTCTTGCCGATAATGCTAAAACAATAGGAACCACTCCAGACATACGCAGGGCTGCCTTACGCCGCTTGCTTAAAGCAAAGCCCCTTGTGCGCATTTTAGAGGCACATTCAGGGCTATCGGGCTTGATTGCAGAAAACGTTTGCATAGAAAAAGATGACGGAATACATCAGTTTGACGGTATGTGGTCGTCTTCGCTCACAGATTCCACAAGCAAGGGAAAGCCCGATATTGAAGCCGTAGATTTAACTACAAGAATGCAGAGTCTTACTGACATACTTGAATGTACCACAAAGCCCATTATCTACGATGGAGACACAGGCGGAATACCAGAGCATTTTGTTTTTACCGTTAGGACCTTAGAGCGAAACGGTGTGAGTGCGGTCATAATAGAAGATAAAAAGGGGCTTAAGAAGAATTCCTTGTTTGGAACAGCGGCAAAGCAGGTTTTGGCAACGGAAGAGGAATTCTGCGAGAAAATCAGCGCAGGAAAGCGCGCTCAGGTAACAAAAGACTTTATGATTATAGCACGCATAGAAGAAATCATTGCAGGCTATGGTGTGGACGCGGCTATAGCAAAAGCATTTGCGGCTGTAAAGGCAGGTGCCGACGGCGTGATGATTCATTCAAAAGATAAAAGTGGGGAAGACATAAAGGACTTCTGCAAAAAGTTCCGCAGTGAATACGAAAATATTCCTTTAGTGCTTGTGCCTACCACGTATAATCAATTTACAGAAAAAGAATTAGAAAGCTGGGGCGCAAACATTGTTATTTATGCAAATCACATGCTTAGGGCTTCTTATCCCGCTATGAAAAAATGTGCGGAAACTATTTTGCGTGCGGAGCGCAGTCTTGAAGTAAATGATATGTGTATGCCTATTAAGGAGATTTTGGAACTAATTCCAGGTACGAAGTAGTTAGGAGATAGACGGTAGAAATTATGATTCAACCAAAGACATTTTATGATTTACTATTAAAACACGGCACAGACTTTTTTGCGGGGGTGCCAGATTCGCTTTTAAAGAACTTTTGTGCTTATGTAACAGATACGGCTCCAGAAGAGAAACATATAATCAGTGCAAATGAAGGAAGTGCTACAGCATTGGCAGCGGGCTATCACTTTGCTATAGGAAACATTCCTCTTATCTATATGCAAAACTCAGGCGAAGGGAACATGATTAATCCTCTTCTTTCGCTAGTTGACCCAGATGTTTATTCCGTACCTCTTCTTATCCTCATTGGTTGGCGAGGCGAGCCTTGTGTGCATGATGAACCACAGCACATAAAGCAGGGCAAAGTTACCTGCGCACTGCTTGACGCTATGCAAGTTCCCTATGAAGTGCTTACCGATGATGAAGAAAAGCTTCCCTCCCAGCTAGATGTGGCATATTCATATATAAAGAAAAACAGTGCTCCCTATGCCCTTGTTGTAAGAAAGGGAACCTTTGCCGATTATGCACTCCAAAAGAATACGCTTGTAAAGGCAGAAATGAAGAGGGAAGAAGCCATTGAAAAAATCATGCTTTCTAGTGGTAAAAATGGAATTTTTGTGTCTACAACAGGTATGGCAAGTCGAGAGTTATACGAATTGCGCAAAAAGCACAACATGAAGCATGATAGTGATTTCTTGACGGTTGGGAGCATGGGGCATGCAAGCCAGATTGCACTCTCAATAGCCATGCAAAAGCCCAGCCGTCCAGTGTACTGCATAGACGGAGATGGAGCTACAATCATGCAAATGGGTGGGCTTGCAACAGTCGGCACACGTGCCCCTAAGAACCTCGTACACTTTGTGATGAACAATGGGGCGCATGACAGTGTGGGCGGGCAACCAACTGTGGGCTTACAGATTGACCTCCCCGCGATTGCAAAAGCGTGCGGATACAAAAAAGTCTACTCGGTTGCAACAAAAGCCGCGCTTGAAGGCACTATGAAAGAAATAGCAGAGTCCTTTGCTAACGGCACAAACTCACTCACGTTCGTTGAAGTCAAAGTGTCTAAGGGGGCTAGAAAGGACTTGGGGCGACCTAAAACAACACCCCTTGAAAACAAAAAAGCATTTATGGAGTTTATAAATAATGATTAAGCAAGCAGTGATTATGGCAGGCGGACTTGGTTCTCGCTTTGGCGGGCGTACAAAAGAAATGCCTAAGGGATTTATAGAGATTGACGGCGTGGCAATGGTTGAACGCTCGGTGCAGAAACTCATTGCTATGGGTATAGAGGAAATCATCATTGGAACAGGACATTGTAGCGAATATTACGATGAACTTGCCACAAAATACCCAGTTATCAAAACCGTAAAGAATGAAAACTACGCCCAAACAAGCAGCATGGGAACCCTTGAAGTATGCGTTCCATATATAAAAGAGAGTGCCCTGCTTTTAGAAAGCGATTTAATTTATGACTCCATAGGTCTTTTTGTGTTAGCCAATGATAAACACTCTAATGTGCTTCTTGCCTCTGGAGCTACAAATAGCCATGACGAAGTATATCTTGAAGCAGATGAAAATGGAATACTTACAAATGTAGACAAAGATAAAAGCAAGATAAAAAACTTTGCAGGTGAACTTGTAGGCATTTCAAAGGTAACAAAGTCCTTCCTTGATAAGATGGTGGATTTTTACAACAAGACGCGCACTCAAAACATTAAAATTGATTATGAAACGGTATTCTGCCAAATCTCAAAGTCAGAACCAATATATGTAAGGAAGATTGAATATTACAACTGGGCAGAAGTTGATGATGAAGCAATGCTAAAGAGGGCGACAGAGTTAATATATCCCCATATAAAAGAAAACGAATCACTCCGCGCCGTCCGCCGAGAAGTATTGCTCAATCCAGGCCCTTCTACTACAAGCGATAGCGTAAAATATGCGCAAGTGGTTGCAGACATCTGTCCACGTGAACTAGAGTTTGGTAATCTTATGGAAGAAGTGGCAACAGGCTTGACCGAAGTGTGCGCAAATCCTAAAGACTATGTTACTGTAATGTTTGGTTGCTCAGGCACAGGCGCGGACGAAGCGATGGTGTCTAGCTGTGTTCCGCCTAATGGCAAATTGCTCGTGGTAGACAATGGCTCCTATGGTGCCAGGTTAGCAAAGATTGCAAGCGTATATAACATAGATATGGACGTATTCAAATCCTCAACCTACGAGCCGATTGACCTTGCGAGACTAGAAAATCAAATGCAGTCCAAAAAATACGATACATTCGCCATTGTCTACCACGAAACAACGACAGGCTTGCTTAATCCAC
>CAJOPO010000486.1 GCA_905236315.1 uncultured Treponema sp. | reverse complement strand
TGTTGTAAGTCGCGCTATTATAGCGACTTACAACTTGCAGGAACCTCGAAAAACTTTCTGAAAGGGAGTTTTTCGAGGTTCCCTTATGATATTGGTTGTACGCTGAATGGGTCTATATAGTTCCATATAAGACCCCACTGTTACAAAAATCCAACCTATATCTTCGTCAACTAGTCTTGAAGCATAGTATTGCCCCTTACCAGCATTTAGTTTTAGAAATCATCTCTGTAAGGTCATTGAGCATTATATCTAACCCCACAACTCCCTGCGTACTGCCAGCATTTGAGCGCACAGCCTTTGCCACTGTAGTAACTAAATCTCCTGTTACAGAGTCTATGTAAGGGGCAGTAACTATTACCTTTTGAGAGTTTAGGCTTTCTCTAAACCAGTCTTTTTGGTTTTTATCATAGCTAGAGTCTGGTTCCCAATAGTCATTTGAGTAAAAAATGCCCCCATCTTTTATAGGAACCATATCTGCATAATAAAGGGCATATAGAGAATCATCGCCTTCTATGGCACTTATAAATGTATTGATTGCAGAGTCTTTTTCAATTTCCGTATTCTTTAGATATGAACTCATATCACTAATTATGGTTCTAGACTTTTGCAAGAAAGAGGATATGCTGCTATAAGCATAGCTCATACTTTTATCTGCAGATTCTTCTATGTTAGTACCTAGTTCCTTATTTTGCTGTATTAGAATGGGGATTGATACAATTAGTACGCTAAAAAGCACAACAATGGCATTGCTTAAAAGCAACTTCTTTTTAATCTTCATACGCTACCTCTATTAATCTTAATAAATTGTCCAAATCTTCATGCGTTATAAGAGGATTTAGTAATGTAAACTTTAGAAATACACAGCCATTAAAGACAGTTTGACCTATTACAATGCCTTCTTTATGTAGCAATTTACGGCGTACAGCCTTATTGCGTATATCTGTTTGTTCCCTTGTTTCTGACGGCTTTGGTGAAAGCCTAAATACAATAGAACTTATTTCTGGCTTTATAGCTACTTCAAAGGAAGCATTATTCTTTAAGCTATCATAAACATATTGGGCATTTTCTACACAGGTATTAATCATTTTTTCATACCCATCTTGCCCCCTGCACTGAAAAGCTGTCCATACCTTTAATGCGTCAAAACGGCGTGTTGTCTGTAAAGATTTTCCTACAAGGTTTGTGTACCCATCTTCCTCATCTTCTTCCCTATTTAGATAGTCGGCGTGGAAAGACAAAGGTTCAAAGCTATTTTTATCCTTTACAAGAATTGCACTGCAACTTATGGGTAATAAAAACATCTTGTGAAAATCTACGGTTATAGAAGAACACAAAGATAAATCACTTACGGCACTTTTATATTTATTAGACATAATAAGCCCGCTGCCATAAGCGGCATCTGCATGAAGCCATGTATTATATGTTTCTGAAAGTTTTTTTATTTCTTCTATATTGTCTATGGAGCCAAAATCTGTAGTGCCTACTGTGGCAACTATGCAAAAAGGTAATAAGCCCTTAGCTTTGTCTTGTTCTAGTCTTGATTTTAGTGCATTTATATCCATGCGTGCATTAGAATCTGAAGGCACACACACAACAGAATCATAACCTAGTCCTAATAAGTGGCAAGACTTTTGCATAGAAAAATGGGAAAGTTCTGATGTATAGAGCCTAAGGCGTGAATAACATTCGGGTAGACCTTTCTTTTTTATGTCATGATTTAGCACATAAGAGCAATACCAATCGCGAGCTAAAAAGAGTGCTGTTAAATTAGACTGACTTCCGCCACTAGTAAAACAGCCGTCTGCTTTTTTACTATCATAGCCAAAAAGCTCTGTTAAAAACTTTACCACAGCAACTTCTATTTCTGTAGCAACAGGGGACTGGTCCCAGCTATCCATACTCTGATTAAACGTGCTTATAACAAGTTCTGCTGCAATGGATTCTATTAGAGACGGACCGTGTAAGTGTGCCATGTAGGAGGTAGAAAAAGTATGCAACATATCTGGTAAAACAATATCTTGCATGTTCTTTAAAGTAGAAGAAAAGCCTATGCCCTTTTGTGGCAAAATCGAGCAAGAGACTATATTCTTTGCTAAGTCATCAGGTGATGTGCCACTATAGGCTTTTGCGCTAGTTACGGACTGAACAATGGCATTTACGGTGTCTTTTATAACACGCTCATAAAACGCTACATCCAATGTCTTTTCTGTAAAAAGCAAGGAATTTTCTTCTACATTACTATCCATAAATCTTCCTAACCTTATAAAGGGAACCTCGAAAAACTCCCTTTCAGAAAGTTTTTCGAGGTTCCTGCGAGTTGCAAGTCGCTATAATAGCACGCCTTACAACATCGCATTTTCAAAGTTGCCTCTAAAAACTGAAGTTTTTAGAGGCTCCCTAAAGTGCTTTCTACAGTTTTTACAGCTTGACTAAATATCTTTATCATCTGCTCTATTTCAGAGTCGCTTACATTAAGTGC
>CAJOPO010000485.1 GCA_905236315.1 uncultured Treponema sp. | reverse complement strand
GCAGGAACCTCGAAAAACTTTCTGAAAGGGAGTTTTTCGAGGTTCCCTTTAAACTGTTTTTATAATTATTAGACCAGTTCGATAACAGAGGTTTCCGAACAGGTCTATTTGTAAGGAGATAAATATGAATACAGTTACGAAAATCACAAATAGCATACTTTCTTCGCAGTTCAATACAGAGGAAGTTAAGAATATAATAGAAGCTTTAAAGTTTAAAGGTTATATAACAAATGCAGTTTTGCCTAACACTGCACAAAATGAAAGTCTTGCACATTTTTTGGAACGTTTTTGGGATTTTGATAAGTCCCCATATATTAAAGAAAAGCGCATTGCAGGGCAATCAATCCACAGGAGGTACGTACAAATTATGTTGAGCAGAGCTAAGAACTATTGGTTTCCAACATTAGGCGAGCGTCCTATAGGCAGCGTTTGTAAAGATGACATAAAGAGAAAACTCTACAATTTAGCAACTTTGCCTCAAAAAATCCATACGCGAAAAAAGAATTCTTTAGGTGAATATGAGGTAAAACAGGTTATGCTTAGTGCAGAAACAGTGAATCAGATTGTGCGCTCAGTTACCTGCCCTTTACGCTGGGCATTTAACAATGGACTTATACAAAATGATTGTTTTTCAGGCTTAGTTTACTGCCATGTAGACGCTAAAGAAAGGAAGATTTTAACAATGGAGCAGGCCGAAAAGCTTTTTTCTGTAAAATGGGAGGATGAAAATGCAAGAATGGCTAATATGTTAGCCATGTGTACAGGAATGAGAATAGGAGAGATTCAAGCTTTGCAATTACAAGACATTGGCTCCGATAGAATTTATGTAAGGCATAACTATGCTCGACTAGAAGGCTTAAAACTGCCTAAAAATGGGGAAATACGGCAAATAAGGATTCCTAAAGAATTAAGGCAATTATTGATAAGGCAGGCAAAGAAAAATTCGATGGAATATTCTTCAAAAAATTTTGTATTTTCAGGGCATAACAAAATATCTTCATGTCAAGGTCAAAATTGGAATAAAAGTTTGCACAAGGCTTGCATAGAAATTGGTATAAGCGACCACCAAAATATAACATTTCATAGTTGGAGGCATTTTTTTAGTTCTTACATGGCTGATATAGTGGATGAACGAAAGTTACAATTAATAACAGGACACAAAAGTAAATCTATACTTGAACACTATGCTTCTCATGAATCTGAAGCAGCTCTTTTGGAATTAGAAAATGCAGCAAAAAAATTATTTCTTCATATTATAACAGCGCAATGAACGCTCCCCAACGCAGAGCCTGCAGTTGAGAGACAACACTGGGGGTATTACCCCCTCCGCACGAATAAACTTACACCATCATAATATCTACAGCAAAAATAAAAAAAACACCACCTAGATTACCTAAGTGGTGTTTACTAGCAATATAGAAAAGAATCTACCAGCGATAGTGTGCAAAAGCCTTATTTGCTTCTGCCATTTTATGAGTATCTTCCTTCTTTTTATAAGCTGTACCAGTGTTATTGTAGGCATCTAACAATTCAGAAGCTAGAGTATCTGCCATACCATGGCCTGAACGATTACGAGCAGCGTTAATCATCCATCTCATAGCAAGAGCTTCTTGGCGAGATTCTCTTATTTCTATAGGTACCTGATATGTAGCACCACCAACGCGGCGGCTCTTTACTTCTACCATTGGTTTTACATTATCAAGAGCCTTCAAAAATACTTCTAAAGGATCTTTATCAGTTTTGCCCTTTAGCTTATCTAAAGCTTCATAAACAATTTTTAAGCATGTCTGCTTTTTTCCGTCAAGCATCATGCGAGTAACAAACTTTGTTACAACTGTACTATTATATTTACCGTCTGGCATAACAGGGCGGTTTATAGATTTCTTATGTCTTCCCATAATCCTTTACTCCTTAAAATTATGCCTTTGGCTTTTTAGCACCATACTTAGAACGCCCACGTTTGCGTCCATCTACACCAAGAGTATCTTTAGTACCACGAATAATATGATAGCGAACACCAGGTAAATCCTTTACACGTCCACCACGTACTAAAACAACAGAGTGTTCCTGCAAGTTATGACCAATTCCTGGTATATATGCAGTAACTTCAATTCCATTACTCAATCTAACACGAGCAATCTTACGAAGAGCCGAATTAGGCTTCTTTGGAGTCATTGTCATAACACGTGTACAAACACCACGCTTCTGCGGACAAGACTGAAGTGCGGGAGCTTTAGTTCTATTTGCAGCTGACTGACGTCCTTTACGAATTAATTGATTTATTGTAGGCATCGGCCTATTCTCCTTATAAATCGGGCAGCACCCCCGATAAAATAATGTGCTTATTATCATAACAAATTCAATATCTAAGCGTCAAGCATAAGATATTGAATTTACTAATAAAAATAGACTTATAAGATAATGTGAGCTTTTAAGGCAAAGTCAATTATCTAACAAGTTAATAATGGGAGCCTCTAAAAACTTCAGTTTTTAGAGGCAACTTTGAAAATGCGATGTTGTAAGTCGCGCTATTATAGCGACTTACAACT
>CAJOPO010000484.1 GCA_905236315.1 uncultured Treponema sp. | reverse complement strand
CCACCTGTCATCGTAAATGTACCGCCCCTAACCACCATTACACCGCCGCCCTTAGTGTCATCGTTCGCGGTTGTGCCGCTAGCAACGTTGCCCGAGATTGTGCCACCAGACATCACGAGAGTCCCATTGTTATACACGCCTGCGCCAGTTGCAGCTGTATTCTGCAAAATAGAACCACTCTTTATTATCATCATTGCAGCAGAAGCCACATACACGCCGCCACCCATACTGCCCATGTTGTCAGACACAACCGTACCCTCTCCAAGAGTAAGTGACGTGCCAGTTCCAGACACAAAAATGCCACCACCTTCAGAATAGCAGCCACCAGTAATCTTTAAATTCGTAAGCGTAACAGGTACTTCAGTTGAAATAGAAAGCGCATTTAGCACAACGCCACCTGTCGTATAATTCGCATTGAGAATATCCGTGCTACTGCCGTTTTTTCCCATAAGAGTGAGAGAGGCAGCTTTCGTCAGTGTGTCGTCAATAATGGATTTTCCTGTAATTGTGCCATCAATAATAATTATGTAGTTCATGCTAGAATCATCAAGTGCCTGGATTTTCTCTGCCGCTGCCGAAATAGTTGCAAAGGGGCTAGATGCCGTACCGCTGCCATTATCGCTTCCAGACGCAGAAACGTATATGCAAGTCAAAACTTTCTTCATAGCCAGCGAGAGTATGTTCTCTCCCGCATTCACAGTGATTTTATCACTCGTTCCCATATACAGAATGATTTTCGTTCCATTCTCAATACTGTACGCCGTCCCCTCTGCATAAAGCGTTGTTCCTACAGGAATACTGTTAAAAACAACTTCTGCACCGCTCATTACAGAAAGCGTTTTCTTCATTGCATAGTCGCCTTTGAGCGCAATGTCAAAGTACAGCCCCTCGCTTGTTAAAGTGGTCAAAGCATCTTCTTCCGTAAGAGATTGCGCAGAACGAACAGCAGCCTCTGCGATTTTGTCCGCTGTTGCACTGTTAATTCGGAATGTTACTGACCCGCTTGAATCACTTTCCAAAAGCGAACACCCCGTCATTCAAAACACCACTACTACAAAAAGAGCCATAAACGCAACTTTGATTTTATTTCCAATCATAAAAACTCCTAGAACTGTTCTTTCATCTTGTAATCTTTATCCGCATCAATCATATCAAGCATGATTTTTGCGTATTGGGGGTCAAACTGGCTTCCGCTCCCCTTTTCAATTTGCTCTCGAACTACATGCTGAGGAAGCGGAGCGCGGTAACTTCGCTTACTAGTCATGGCATCATAAGCATCAGCAACTGCAATAATCCGTCCAATTTCAGGAATATTTTCGCCATAAAGTCCCGTAGGATACCCCTTTCCATCGTAACGCTCATGATGATAGTATGCACCGTCCGAAATATGAGGCATCTGACTAATATTACTAAGAATCTGCTTTCCAATTACAGGATGTGTTTTTATAACTTCATACTCCTCGTCAGTCAGTTTACTATTTTTGTTAATGATTGCATTAGGAATACCAATCTTACCAACATCGTGAAGGAGGGCAGTCAAATAAATGTCTCTGCACTCAGTCTCACTCTTCCCAGAAACTCGCGCTATTTCCCTTGAATATTCTGCAACACGAGTTGAATGACCATGAGTGTATTTGTCCTTCGCATCTATTGCACTTGCTAGCGATTTTGCAGTTTCCACAGTTATTCTGTTAAGGGTTTCAATATTGCCAGATATTATGCCTTCCATCTGATAGACCGAGCGCGCAAGTGCACCGAGTTCATCCTTGTTTTTTACTTCAAGAAGGCTTTTGTTCGGCTCCCCGCTATCTGAAGCAAAACGATTTGTTTCATCTGTCAGAAAAATAATAGGCTTTATAAAGTGGAAGTTAAAATATACCATAAAAAGAACAACAAAGCCTGCTGTAAAAATAAGTGCGGCAATGATTACAAAACGTACGAATGAGCGACGTGCGTTTACAAATTCTTGAATACTCTTTTGAACGCCAATAATTCCGACCATGTTTCCGTTCGAATCAAAGACAGGCAGTTGAGAAGTAATATGCGAACCGCTACGTGTTTTTATCGTATGGCGAACAATAGTGGTCTTTTCTTCGTAGACTTTTTTGGTTGACCTATTGTAATCTTCTTGAAAATAATCTTCCTCATAGCCTAGCGGGTACGGCGACCACTTACTGTTCTTGTTCACAGGGTCATAGAAGTAAAAGATATGAGTATAGTCTGGAGGGTCAACAGCAGAAACATAAATCATATTCAGTTCAAAATTATCAACTAGGTTTTCAAGATTTTTAAGGACTACTTCATACGCCTCATCGCGCTCCTTTGTAGCAAGATATTTTGCAAAATCATCGGGGTTAAGGCATCCGCGCGCAGCCTCACCAATATCACGAATACTCGCGTCATACTGCGTGTGAAACTGTCGGTTAAACGAGAGGTAGCTTGTTGTAAACACAATTGAGCAGATAATGAAGTCTGTAAGAACGATGTATAAAATGACTTTTTTGGTAATGGCAGAAAACTTTTTTGTTCTCTTTTTGTGCCTAAAAATCATACAGAAATACCTCCTTGCTTGTAGCAATCTTTTGGGCAGAGTTGTATTTTATATAGTCGGTTGAATTATGGTGTCCAAAGCAAGCATATCAAGAAGTTTTGTAAGATTTTTTGTACAGCACACAAGCCACATCCGCCCTCAATTTTGTGTTGCATGAGAATAGTATAGCATAGGTTTAAAGATTTGTGGAAGATATTTTTACGAATTCTTCGTTTATTGTAAGCACAAGGTGCCACACTGCAAGCCATTCTATTCTCCTATATGTTAGGAACCGAGTCTTTGCTTTCCTGATTCAAGTTTGTAAACTGAATCTGCAATAGAAAGCGTTGACTCCCTATGCGAAACAAGTATCACAGCCTTTTCTTTTGCACTTTGCTTTACGGAATCCAAAATGATTCTTTCGTTGTAAGAATCCAGATTGCTAGTCGGCTCGTCCAAAAGAAGCATTGCACTCTTATGCAAAAAGGCACGCGCAAGTCCCAGTCGCTGCCTTTCCCCGCCAGAAAAATTCTCTCCTAATTCTGCCACTTGAGTTTGGTAGCCATTAGGAAGGCTTAGGATAAAATCGTGAATATTTGCCTTTTTGCACGCCTCTTCAATTTCTTCCGTACTTGCAGAAAGATTTGCAATGCGGATATTATTTTCAATCGTATCATGAAAGAGCACTGTTTCTTGTGTTACGTAACTTTGAACTTTCCTTAAAGATTTGGTTTCTATGTCTTTTATGTCTTTGTCATTTACAAAGATTGCACCTTCCGCACTGTCCCAAAAACGCATAAGCAATTTTAGGACGGTAGATTTGCCGCTGCCGCTTTTTCCCTGTATGCCTAATATTTTTTCACGCGAGAAATCCATATTTATCTTGTCCAAAATAACTTCATTCTGCTTTGGATAAGAAAAAGACACGTCCTTTAGACATTCATTTGTAAATTCATCACTTGATATTTCTTCTCCGCTTCTGTTTTCTTCCACAACAGGCTTTTCGTCTAAAAGAGAAAGAACTCTTTTGGCAGCGGCAACAGTTTGCGAAAGGCTGCTTCCAAGACGTGCAACTGCAATCACAGGTCCAAAAGAACTGAACATTGCCGTAACAGAAAAGACAACGCTTTCAAAAGCGATATTTGCGTTTTTGTAAAGAAAAAGTGAAACAAAAAGCATAACAATAGAAGCAATGATGACTAAGGAATCAATTAAAGCGGCATTAAAGCCTTCAAACATGGCCATACTTTTTTTGCTTTGCGAAAGTTCATCACTTTTTTCTTCAAGCAAGGAAAGTTTCTTATCTCCGCTCCCATAAAGGATTGTCTGCTGCAAGCCGCGCAAGGTGTCAAGCAAAAAGGCGTTCATCTGACTAAACTGCTCACGGTGTTTTTTTCCCGCCTTATTTGCTCCCTTTTGTACTAAAAGAGGAACAGCAACTCCGACCAAAACATAAAAAACAAGGGCAGTAAGTCCCAACGCCCAGTGCATGAGGCAAAGTATAACAACAAGGATTAAGCTTACAAAAAATGCAATGCAAACGGGGGAAACCGTGTGAGCGTAAAACAATTCCAAAAGTTCAATGTCAGAAGTCAAAAGAGAAATTATGTCGCCTTTTTGCCTTCCGTCCATTTTTGCAGCCCCTAAAGAGCGCAATTTTGCAAATACGATATTTCTTATTCTTGCAAGCAGTGTGAATGCTATAAAGTGGTTGCAGTATTGCTCTGCATAATGCAAAACTCCGCGCAAAACACCCATTCCAACTAAAGTCCATAACGCAATT
>CAJOPO010000483.1 GCA_905236315.1 uncultured Treponema sp. | reverse complement strand
TTTATAATAAAACTTAAATCTCTATATACTTGTTCTCTTGTACCGTAATTAAATGCAACATTACGAAATTCAATATTACCATATAGTTTTTGTGGACATAAATATTTTTCTTCTTTGGATTGTTCTGTGTTAAGTTCTAGTATTTCTCCTAAACGTCTTGCTGCTACAAATGCACTTTGAAGTTCTGATTGCAAATTGATAATCCGTTCTATTGGATTAATGAAATATCCTGCAAGGGCTGTAAAGCTAATTAAGGTGCCTATACTCATATTTCCTTTTATAACTAAATAACTTCCTACCCAAAAGAGAATGATATTACTTAATTGTTTAATAAGTTCAGAAAACATTTCTTGGAATACTTGTAATTTATTAGCAGCCCAAGATGTGTTTACTGTTCTCATTTGATATTTTTCAAAATTGTTTAGTGTAGTTTTTTCTGCACACATAGCTTTTATTGTAGCCGCTCCATTTACAGATTCTACTAGATATGACTGCAAATCAGAAGCTTGTGCCATAAGTTTGTTATACTGCTTTTTGTATAATTTAGAAAATAAAAATAAAATGGCAGAAGAGAAGGGAAGTGTGAATAAAACTATTATAAATAGTGTATGGTTAGTAGCATAAAGAACAGGAGCCACTATTAAAATCATAACGCTATCCATAACCACAGAAACTACAACCTGAGAGAGTATATGCTGAATTTTATTTATATCTTGCATACGAGAAATAATTTCGCCAGTTTTTCTAGAATCAAAAAAAGACATAGGAAGTTTAAATATATGGGCAAAATATGAATAGGTAAGATTAGTGTCTATTTTAAAAGAAAAATGCATAAGTAATATTTTTCTCACTGCTCCTAATATGGCTTGTATAACAACAACCACTAGCATACCTATAGATAATGTTGCAAGAGTGAATTTTGCTTGAGAGAAAATAATTTCGTCTACAATATATCTTGTGTATAATGTAGACAATATTCCAAACACTATGAGCAGGGCTGATGCCGTACATGCCATAATGAGTGTAGATTTATGAGGCTTTAATAGGGGAATAAATTTAAATAAAAAGTTTTTATTATTTTCTAAAGAATTATCTTTTTCTATATTAAAATTATTGTCAGGCGTTAAAAAGATAACGTAGCCTGTCCACATTTGTGTAAATTCTTCAATGCTTAATGAATAGCGTCCTTTTGAAGAATCTGGGTCATAGATATATATTTTATTATTATGTATACGACTTACAACAACATAGTGTAACAGAGTGTTTTCATAGTGCTTAACAGCAAGATGTGCTATAAAAGGAAAAACTAAATCTGTTGAAAGGGCTTCTTTTGTTCCTTTTAAGGCATGAGCTGAAAAACCTAGCCTTTGTGCAGCCTGTACCATGCCTGCAAGGTTTGTACCATTTTTATCTGTACCTGCAATTTCTCTTATGGAAGTAACAGATTTTCTTAGTTTATAGTGAGAGGCTATCATTGCAAGGCAGGCTGCACCGCAGTCTGTTTCATCTAGTTGCTGAATATAAGTCATATCTGTACCCTCTAAAATATGATAAAATTAAAAGTTATCAATTCCTGCATTTGAATCACATGGTATGCAAACCTCTTGTATTGGTCTACTTACATTTTCTTTAGCATTATCTGTATTATCATTATAATGGATAGAATCTTCTGATGTAATATAATTATCAACGCAATCTATATCATGATTACATCCTGTGGATAATAATGTAAGAGAAACTGTAATAGTAATTAAAAAAATTATCTTTTTCATAAATGCACCTTCTTTAATAAATCTGTGCATACTATAAACTAATATTATTTTTATTACCACAACGTTTTAGGAAAATTCATAAAAGATTCACCAAAAAGTTTTTTTAATCCTTCTATGCAAGTGCTTCGCAATTCTAAATTTCCTTTTAATTCTATTATATTTAAGCATTGAATAAATAATTTTTTCGCCTCATCCTCATGTTTTAACTTTAATAATGCTACAGCCTTGTTAAAAATAAGACGTTCAATGAAATCTAGCCTAATCCCTTGCCTTGCAAACATTAGACCTTCATTTGCTAATTCTAATTCCATTTCATAGTTACCCTCATCTTCTTCGTATCCAGATATTTGATTCAAAACAATTGGAATAAATATAGTTTGTAATATATTAGAAACATTATTTCTTAAGTAGCGCATTAGAAAATTTAATCTCTTTTTTGCTTGCTGTGTCTTTTTTTCAGAATTGTATTCAAATATAGCAATACCAATAATTATATCTATTTCATTACAAGATAGTAATTTATATTCTGTAATATTATCTTTAGAGAAGTCTGGTATAGTTTTACAGATGGCTTGTAAAAGGTAATCAATTTTATTTTCTTTGCATATTTTTCCCTTCCATTTTAAATAAAGTTGTTCTTCAAGGTTATCCATAGGACCACAGTTTTTATATTTTTCTAATAACTCTTCTAAACTAACATTAGATATTTCTGAATGTCTTTTTATATCGCACTCTATTATGTAACGTTCAAACTCTTCCTTACCAACAGGGGAATTAAACTGCTCGGAAGAAAGTCCTAAGCGTTCAATTAATGCGTCTGCAAGGTTTCTTTTAGGTGTAAAATCACCTTTTTCTATTTTGGATAATGTACCCACAGAACATAAACCATTACATAGTTCTCCTTGAGATATATTTTGTGCTATCCTTTGTTTTTGTATAGTTTTTCCTATATCATATAAAAGCATTTTGCCTCCAACTTAACGTTTTAGGAAAATTCTAGGTCAAAAAATCTATTTTTGGCTAGTTCCATATAATATTTTTTTAATTCAATATGTTCAAAGGCATCCATAATGCTGAACGCTTTATCAAAGGCTAATTTTGCAAGTTCCATATTCCCCTGTTGTGCAAAACCACAGGCAAGACTGTAAGTAAGTTCATCAAAACGTATATTCCTGTTATTTTTACTACAAAACTCTAGCCCCTTTTTTGCAAAATCAATCTGTCCTTGTGCATTTCCTACTTCTCCTTCCCAGATGGATATTTTGAATAAAATATCAGGTATATGGTAACTTGCTTCTAAGGGGTCAATTTTTTCTTCTATATAATGGTTGTATACATATATCATACGTGTTAACGCTCTTTCTGTATTACCTACTGTATAATCCGTATTTGCAATTCTTGTTAAAAGCGCAAGTTCATCAAATGTCATTACCTTAGGATATGTATTAGCATCCAGTTCAAAACTTGGCATGGTTTGTTTTAAAGCCTGCACGTATAAATCTAACACTATACAAGGTTGTTCTTTATCTGCTTCTTTTTGTATTGCAGAAAACATTAAATATACTTGGCTTTCTAGCATATCTAGCGTTTCCCCGCTTTCTTTATATTGTTCTAATAGAGTATCAAAATCTAAATCATTATGAGCTAATTTATAATATAGAATACGTTCAATTTCTAATTTTTTTGAATTTTCTTCTTCTATATCTAAATTATATAAACGAGAAGGAAATCCTAATCGTTCTAATAGTTTTACGGCGACTTTTTGATTAGGAGGACGTACGTTAGTTTCTATTTTAGAAAGTGTTTGCGATGCACATATTCCATTACTTAATTCATCTTGTGTAAGGTTTCGCCTTTCTCTTGCCTCTTTTATTAATTTTCCTAAACTATATTGTGGCATTTTTTACATTCCTCATCGCTTTATATAAAGAGTAGAAATACTAATATGCTACATTTTGATATATATTATAGAATACAATATAATAAAAATAAATAATTTTTTCTTAAAAAGTTAATGTTTTAGAGAAAATTTGACTTTTTATATATGCAAGAACCTATTTTCCTATTTTGAATTGTTAAAAAAAATTATATGTTTCTATATTAATTTATTGCAAAATAATAAGTTATCATAAAAATTACATTACAAAAAGACTTAAAGATAATTTTTTTTAGTTTTTATAAAGTTTTCCTAAAACGTTGTGGACTTAATTTTATCATTTCTGTATAACATAAACATAATTTGACGTCAAATTACAAAAATAAATGGAGACTACAAATGAATAAAAATGTAGAACTTAATGGTTTTTCTGCTGTTGCAGAAGAAGAAATGAAAGATGTTAATGGTGGATTGGCAATAACATTTTCTTGCGGTGTAGCTATTGTTGCAGCAGGATTTTTTGTAGGTTACCAGATTGGAAAAGCAATATCAGGAAGATAAGGAGATAAAAATGGCTAATTTTGAAAGTGTTTCTAATGAAGAGTTAAATGATGTAAACGGTGGTTTTGTTGTTGAAGCTGCGTGTTTGTTTGGTGTAGGACTTATTGCAGGATTTGCAGCAGGTGTGGGTATACCTGTTACTATTGGTGCCTAACTAATTAATTATCAATATTAAAAATTGCCTTGTCTTGTTTTATATAATAAGGCGAGGTTTATAAATCAAAAATTAGAGGAGAAATAAAAAATGAAACATTTTGGAATTGTTGGAAGTATTATTGCTATAATAATTGAAATTCTTTTACACCCACCACTTGCATATGCACAAGAGGCTGAGGCTTCTTTTTCTAAACCTGCTGCTGTAGAAGTTCAAGAAGAAACTTTAGAACAAAAATCTGAATTTTATATAATCCAGCCAGGATTCTTTACAGATAAATACATTAATGTAGCAACTCAAGAAGTGTTAAACGAAAAAGAGATGAATAATATATTACGTAATAATGAATATAGTGCTCCATTTATGAAAAAAGCTCAAACACAAGAAATCGCAGGATGGGCATTCTTGGGACTTGGGGTCGCTAGTTTAGGGACCTTTTTTATAGATAATGATATAGCCCATTATGCCGGACTTGGTGCTTGTGCAGCGTGTGTCTTTACATCTTGTATATTTGTAGATTTATCTTTGAACAATAAATATAAAGCATTTAATGCTCTTAATGTTTCCCTAATGGGATTCCCACTTTCGTTTAACTAAATTTATTTTTACAGGTGCTATGATGAACAATACGCAGAGTCAAGATATAATACTGCTAGAAGATATGCAGTTATTACTAGAAACAAGAGACTTCTTTGAAGTAAAACCTTCTAAGGCGATAACAGTCTTTTTGTTTTCCGTAATTGCACTTCTTGTAGCTTTTGTACTATGGGTGTGCTTTGCCCAAATGGATGATGTAGTAAAAGGCTCTGCTGTATTGCGCCCTGTTCAATCTGTTTCTAGTATATATACGCTTTCTAGTGGTAAAATCACTTATATAAATTATAAGGAAAATCAACTAGTTCATAAGGGTGATATACTATTAAGCCTAGAAAATGAAGCTAATAAAAAGAAACTTGATAATATAATGGAACAATTATCTTCTGCACAAAATGATAAAAATAATGCAGATAGTTTTTATCAATCTTTAGTAGAGAATAAGCAGGTAGCAGAAAAAGGAAGCCAAGCAGCATTAAAGTATGAATTTTATATAGCGCAATTCAAAAAATATGAATCACAAATTCAGCAGCTAGAAAGTGAATTAAGCAGAAAACAATCTATGCCAGAAAGTTTTAGGGTACCTGTGGAAATCGCAGATGCACGAGCTGAACTTTTCCAAAGTAGATTAAGTTTTGCAGCATGGAAAAGCGAGCAGATAATAAATGCTATGCAAGCCTGCACGGATGCTGCAAGTGCTTTGCAAAATTTACAGAATCAAAAAACAAATCTTGAACAAACTATTCAAGATTCTATCATATATGCTCCAATAGATGGTTACATAAATCAGATAATGCCACTTAACATAAATGATTATCTACTATCTGGAACAGAAATAATGCATATTGTTCCTTCTCAGAATAATGAATTAAAGGCACATATTGTAGTAGATGCTGCTAATATTGCACGGATAAAAATGGGACAAAAGGCAAAACTTCGTTTTACAGGATTACCGCCATCTCAGTTTGGTCAACTCGACTGCTGTGTTTCTCTTATTCCTGCTGATATGACACTTTATGATGGTAATGCTGTGTTTGAGATAGAAGCGGATGTTAATGACCCATTTTTAAAATCTGTATCTGGTGAAAAATTCTTTTTACATTCAGGAATAAATGCACAAGCCCGCATTGTTATTTCCCATGATTCTGTTTTAAAAATGATTTTACAAAAACTTGATTTTATATCTGCATAAAGAAGTTTCTTATTTTGATAATATAGATAAAAAGGTACTAACTCTTCCTGCTAATTATATATACCTTAACACTGTTGTCCAACTAAAAAGGTAGCCTAGGCTGAGAATCCCGAAAGTCTGTTTTATCGGGAATTTTGAGGAATAACCAGTCTAGAATTGAGATTCTCCTGAAAAGAGAAAACTGAATCTCACACAGAAATCTTGTGAAACATCTAGATTCCGGGG
>CAJOPO010000482.1 GCA_905236315.1 uncultured Treponema sp. | reverse complement strand
CCTTGCCTCTTTTAAGCCCCTATTCCTGCTATATGATATGCCCATATTCTTTTCGTTATCTATTATTCTTATACGGCTATCTTTTATAGCTTTTACAATATCTAAGGTTTTATCTGTGGGATGGTCATTTATTATTATTAATTCAAAGTGTGAATATGTCTGCTTTAATATTGAATCTATTGCTTCTTTTACATAGCGTTCTGCGTTATATATTGGCATTATAACACTTACTAAAATATCTCTATTAAGTTTAGGCTGCATTTTGCTGCCTCCTAAACCTGCTATTAGGATATACTACAATGAATCCACTATATCTTTGTACCCCCCCCGATATAAGTATAGTATTATCTATTCCTGTTATGGGGTTAATCCATAAAATCTTTTCCACAGAAACTCCTTTTTCTAATAAATTGTTTCTTATTAAGATTGCATTATCCTTATTTTGCACAGCAATTAAAATTAAATCAAAATCTATACTAAATATATATTCTACAGGCTCTACCGTGCGGTAATCGTTTTGGCATTTATTATAATTTTTATCTACCCAGCCCACAATATCTATCTGACTATATGGGCAAAGCTGCATATAGAAAGTTTTTCCTACATTACCTGCTCCATATATTACTAGTTTCTTATTAAAAAAGACAGAAAAGTCATTTATAATAAACTTTAAGTATTTCTTTTTATAAAAATCTTTATCGCTTCCTTCTATATGCCATATCATATAATTATAGACACTATTAAATGCCCAATCATTTACTAATGCCATATCTATATTTACATAGTTTTCTAATAACTGCCTTCTAACATAGCTACGCAAATAAATTTGACTTGTTACTGTTTTTTTAGTTATTGGTCCCTGACTTAAAGAATCTGTTCTAATAGTATAATTATAAAAACTTTTATTACTAGCAATAAAAGCATTTGCTTCATTAATCATATAGACAAAGGCTATAAAATCTTCTCCAAACGACATATCATTGGGAACTTTGTCATATACCCTTTTAATAAAGTCTCTTTTATAAAGCTTGGAAAATAAATTATTCTTACATAATATGTTTTCACCTTTTAGCCAATTTTCAACAACGATTTTCCTCATTTCTGCATTTAAAACGTATGAACCATTAGGAACGCCTATCGCTTTTTCTCCATTTTCTTTATATCCACATTCCACAAAATCTACATCAGCACTTAAAGCAAGGTGTAGCAATTCTTCATACATATTTAAATCTAGCCAATCATCGCCATCCACAAACGAAATATAACTTCCCTCTGCTACATCTAGCCCTGCTTTACGAGCAGAAACAAGCCCACCATTCGCCTTATGCAAGACTGTTATTCTTCCATCGCTCTTAGCAAAATCATCAGCAATTTTTGCAGAATCATCTGTAGAACCGTCATCAACAAGAATAATTTGCAAGTTTTTATATGTTTGAGCTATTATACTTTCTATACACTTTGCTACATACTTAGATATATTGTATATGGGTACAATAACACTTATTTTATAGCTTTCCACCTAATATTATCCTACAAAGACTTGCATAGCAAAAAGAATATCTCTTGGCAAAATAATAACGCGCTCCATGTCTAGCCCACTATCTGATAGCAAAGAAATTACTTCCGCTTGCAATTTTTTACCAACGCATAGAATAATTTTATTTCTGTCATTAATATGATGTCGAAAATTATCTATGGCAAAGTATTCAGATTTATTGTTTGCAACATTATCAACTAATGCACAAATAATTCTGCTTTCCATTTTTATATTTCTAAGAGTCCTATAAAACACATCGGCAACTTTTCCTGCCCCATAAATATAAAAATCAGATTCCCCGCAATTATCACAAAGCCATTGAGATATTATTACTAAGGCATTGCTTATTTTTTGCTCTTTAGCATCTTTTTCTAGCAGAAAACCATTCTTTTGAATCTTTGCAATTAAAGATATGCCTTTTGTATCTTTATAATAATCAATTAAAGCATTTAGTTGCTTATCGTTCCCGCCATTTTGGTTATGCTCAAAGAAAAGCCCTTGTGTGTTTTCTTTTTCTATAGGCTCATCTATATAAAGCGGAAAGGCAAAGGCTACAGGAACATCACTAAGAAGCTGGACTGTCTTTAGCCATAAATCATCCGCATAAGGAGCTAGTTTCATAAAAACATCTTGATTGAATAGCTCCTTATCTAGCAAATGAGGGGGAAAAAGTGTTCCCCCGCCGCTTGTCGCAAAGTTATCCATAGACGGCGTTTGCGATAAAAAGGAATTGTACCAATTATTATATGAAGAAAGGCTGTGTTTATCTTTAAATACAATCCTTGAACCCCTGCACGCTATTACAGCATGGGGATATTTTTTAGCAGTATTTATGAGAGCCTCTATCATATTTTTGGGGTAATATAAGTCATCGTCTATAGTTATTATATAATCATCAGGATATTCTTGCATGGCGTAATAATATTTTTTGTGAGAGCGTAAATCTTTAGGGCACCAATGTATTTCAAAATTACACTTTGAATATCGCTCAATGCTGATACCTGCATTTTTGTTTGTAAATTGGCTTTCTGCAAGGTATAAGACAGTTTTGAAAGGTAAGATGGTCTGTTCACATATAGTCTGTAAGACCTTATCGATGTTTTTTATTCTTGCAGGATATGACGTAAAAGAAACGATTATATTGTTCATTAAGCGCACCTGCCAGTTTTGATTGTGTTAGATGCGCTTGATGAACTTAAGCGTACGAGTTTATAAATTACTCTACACTTGTTGCCCCCCCCCGTGCGTTTGTATAGTTATTTTATCAATAAACTCTTTCTTATTCGTTTCTAATATCTGGGTGTAGTCTTCCAATGCAATGAAGTTTATATGCGGAAAAGTATCTTGATAATGAGTTTTACCCTCACCTTTTATTGCTATAAATACTGTTCCCTTATAGCTACTAAGAGCAGATGGGGCTTTTATATCAAGGTCAAAAAGTTTACTTCCCTGCTTCTTTGTGTCTGAGTCTATAAAAAAGGGTACCTTTATATTGCAGGAAAAAAAGATTTCATAAATTCTGCGCCCCCACTTACCTGCTCCGTAAATAACTATATTATCATCAGCCTTAAGTCCCAGCTCATCCATAGCAGTTTTTTCATACAATATGGATGCCACATAATTAGCATAGCCTGTGTAAAAAACATGTAAGAAATGCTTTTGGGGAATATTATGCTTTTCTATAAAGTCTTTTAGAGAAAAGACGACAGCCTTTTTATCATCAATCTTCTTTTGGGAAAGAGGTGTTTGTGTTATAGAACCAGGCGTTATGCGCCTATAGTATGCTGTGTAAACAATGCAGAAGATGCTAGAAGCACAGGCAAACAGTATGGGAGAAAAATCAGTATCTTCAAAGTAGCAGTCTGTGCGGAACGCGAACTTGTCTATATATTTCCTGCGG